>DATMWM010000110.1:0-6684 GCA_035562535.1 Rhodocyclaceae bacterium
CGGCGCCTGCCCGCCTCAAGTCGGCCCGAGCGCTCCCGATAGAATGGCGATGCGGGCGCGTGTCGCGTCGCCCGGCCATCCGGCATCCAGGGCAGCGATCGGGAGAAACCATGAAGCGCATCGGGGTCATGCTGTTGGTCGTCCTGCCGGCGGTCCTTTCGTCTCCCCTTCGGGCGGAGACCGGGGTCGGCAGCAATTCCATCCTCGTCGGGCAGTCCGCGGCCTTCTCCGGGCCCGCCGCCCAGCTCGGCATCCAGTTGAATGTCGGCATCAAGGCTTACCTTAACGCGGTCAATGCCCAGGGCGGCGTCCACGGCCGCAAGATAGAACTGCGCACGGCCGACGACCGCTACGAGGCCTCGGTCGCCGCCGAGAACACCCGCAAGCTGATCCAGGAGGACCAGGTGTTCGCCCTGATCGGCTACGTCGGCACGCCGACCACGGTGGCGGCGATGCCGATCTTCACCGAGCTCAAGGTGCCGCTGGTCGGACCCTTCACCGGCGCCCAACCGCTGCGCAACCCGCTCAACCGCTACGTCTTCAACGTGCGCGCGAGCTACTACGACGAGACCGAGCGCATCGTCGAGCAGCTCACCTCGATCGGCAACAAGAGCATCGCCGTGTTCTACCAGAACGACAACTACGGCAAGGACGGCCTGGCCGGCGTCGAGCGCGCGCTGGCCAAGCGCGGGCTGAAGATCGTCGCCAGCGGCACGGTGGAACGCAACACGACCAACGTGGCCGAGGCGGTGAAGAGCATAGACGCGGCGAAGCCAGACGCGGTCGTCATGGTCTCGGCCTACGCCTCGGTGGCCGAGTTCGTCCGCCAGATGAAGAAGGCCGGGTCGCCCGCCCAGTTCTACAACGTGTCCTTCGTCGGCGCCAAGGCGCTGGCCGACGCGCTGGGCGCGGAAGGCTACGGCGTGGGCGTGGCGCAGGTCGTGCCCTTCCCCTGGAGCCCCACGGTGCCGATCGTGCACGAATACCAGAAGGTGCTCGGCAAGGCCGGGATCAAGGACTACAACTTCTCCAGCCTGGAAGGTTTCATCGTGGCCAAGGTGTTCGTCGAGGCGCTCAGGCGGGCGGGCAAGGACCTCACCCGCGAGAAGCTGATCGCGGCCCTGGAGTCGATGAGCAGCTACGACCTGGGCGGCTTCCGGATCCACTTCTCGCCCACCGACCACCAGGGCTCCGACTTCGTCGAACTGACCATCGTCGGACGCGACGGCGAGTTCCGACGCTGAACGCCGCGGCCGGAGCGGCGGCTCAGGCGCGCCGCCAGGTCGTACCCTGCGGCGTATCCTCCAGCACCACGCCCTCGGCCAGCAGTTCCGCCCGGATGCGGTCGGCCTCGGCGTAATTCTTCGCCTTCTTGGCCGCGGCGCGCGCGGCTATTCTCGACTCGATGTCGGCAACCGGGCCAGCAACCGCGCCCAGGACGCCGGTACTTGCCGCAACCTCGACGCCGGTAAGTGCCACAACGACATCCCGCCCCTGCAGGTAGGCAACCGGATCGCGGTCCAACAACCCAAGAACCGAGCCGAGTTGTCGCAATCGCGCCGAAACCTTGGAATCCCGGCTGCGGTTCGCCTCGTTGGCGAGGTCGAAAAGCACGGCGATCGCGTCCGCGGTGTTGAAATCGTCGTCCATGGCCGCCTTGAAGCGCAAGGCATGTGGCTCGTTCCAGTCGATCGCGCCTGGCGGTCCCGGGGGGACGCTCTTCAGCGCGGTGTAGAGCCGGGTCAATGCCTGCCTGGCATCGTCCAGATGGGCGTCGGAATAGTTGAGCGGGCTGCGGTAGTGGGCGCGCAGGATGAAGAAGCGCACCACCTCCGCGTCGTATTTCTGCAGCACCTCGCGGATGGTGAAGAAGTTGCCGAGCGACTTCGACATTTTCTCGTCGTCGACCCGCACGAAGCCGTTGTGCATCCAGTAGTTCACGAAGGTGCCGCCGTGGGCGCCCTCGGACTGCGCGATCTCGTTCTCGTGGTGCGGGAACTGCAGGTCCTGGCCGCCGCCGTGGATGTCGAAGTGATTGCCCAGCAGTTCCGAACTCATGGCCGAGCACTCGATGTGCCAGCCCGGCCGGCCCGGCCCCCAGGGCGCTTCCCACTTGGCCTCGGCCGGCTCCTCGGGTTTGGCGTGCTTCCAGAGCACGAAATCCAGCGGGTCCTGCTTGCCGGCGGCCACCTCGACGCGCTCGCCCGCGCGCAGGTCCTCGATCGACTTGCCGGAGAGCTTGCCGTAGCCCGGGAAGCGCCTCACGGCGTAGCAGACGTCCCGGTTGTCGGCCAGATAGGCGATGCCCTTGCGTTCCAGTTCGTCGATCAGCGCGAGCATGGCCGGAACGTGGTCGGTCGCCCGCGGCTCGTGGTCCGGCGGCAGCACGCCGAGCGCGCGCGCGTCCTCGTTCATGTAGGCGATGAAGCGGTCGGTCAGGGCGCGGATCGACTCGCCGTTGTCCTGCGCCCGCCGGATGATCTTGTCGTCGATGTCGGTGATGTTGCGCACGTAGGTGACGTCGTAGCCGCTGGCGCGCAGCCAGCGCACCACCATGTCGAAGACCACCAGCACCCGGGCGTGCCCGAGGTGGCAGTAGTCGTACACCGTCATGCCGCAGACATACATGCGGACGCGGCCGGGCTCGATCGGCACGAACGTCTGCTTCTCGCGCGTCAGGGAATTGTAGATGGTCAGCATGGTCGATACTGGGGCTGGGATTGCGGCGTCACCCGGCAGCGGGGGAAGTGCCGCGATTGTGGGTGGCGTCGGCTTGTTGCTAGAATCCACGGCTTTTCCGGCCGATGCCGCGCGGCATCTTATCACGATGAGGAATGCCCCTCTCCTGCGCCAGGCTGCGCTGACGCTGCTGATCTGCCTGGGCGCCGCGCACGCCGGCGAAGCACGCGCCCAGTCGCAGCCCGCGGCCAGGCCGGCGGAAGCCGTCCAGGGCGAGCGCTACCGCCAGTTGCAGAGCATGATCCAGCAGGGCCGCGCGGAGGACGCGCTGGCCGAGGCGGACAAGCTGATCGCCGCCAGGCCGAGGGACGCCCAGGCCCGCTTCATCAAAGGCGTGGCGCTGAATTCGCTGAAACGTCCGGACGCCGCGGCGGAGATCTTCGTCGCGCTCACCGAGGAGTACCCTGAATTGCCCGAGCCCTACAACAATCTCGCGGTGATCTACGCGCAGCAGCGCCAGTACGAGAAGGCGCGGGTGGCCCTGGAGGCCGCGATCCGCAACCAGCCGGACTACCCGATCGCGCTGGAGAACCTCGGCGACGTCCATGCGAGCCTGGCCGCGGAGGCTTACGCGAAGGCCCAGTCGCTCGACGCGGCGAATACGGGCGTGCGCCGGAAGCTCACCCTGGCGCGGGAGATCGCGGCCGGCCCCGGCCAGGCGGCGGGCGCCTCGACGCCGGCGGCCAGGCCCTGACGCCCCGCATTACCATCCGATTTTTTCTTCCGGCCGTCGCAGGTGCGCGGCCGCTTTCCAACTAGAGGAGCCCCGATGTTCACACGCCTTCTGAGCGCCGCATTCGCCCTGTCCCTCGCCGTTCCGGCGCTGGCCGCCAACCCCACGGTCGAGATGAAGACCTCGGCCGGGACGATCGTCCTCGAACTCAACGCCGAGAAGGCGCCGAAGTCGGTGGAGAACTTCCTGCAGTATGCGAATGCCGGCTTCTACAACGGCACCGTGTTCCATCGCGTCATCGACGGCTTCATGATCCAGGGCGGCGGCTTCACGCCGGAGATGAAGCAGAAAGACACCCGCGCCCCGATCCAGAACGAAGCCAAGAACGGCCTGAAGAACGAGGCGGGCACGATCGCCATGGCGCGCACCTCGAACCCGCACTCGGCGACCGCGCAGTTCTACATCAATCTGGTCAACAACGCGATGCTGGACAATCCATCCGGCGACGGCTGGGGCTATGCGGTGTTCGGCAAGGTGACCCAGGGCATGGACGTCGTGCAGAAGATCGCCAAGGTGAAGACCACCAGCGCGGGCATGCACCAGAACGTGCCGGAGCAGCCGGTGATCATCGAGTCGGTCAAGGTGCTGCCGGCCGCGAAGTAGAACGCCCAACCCCAACCCAACAGGAGTCTCCATGGTCAAGCTGCACACCAGCCTCGGCACGATCACGCTCGAACTGTTCCCGGAGCAGGCGCCGGAATCTGTGAAGAACTTTCTCGCCTACGTGGACGCCGGGCACTACGACAACACCGTGTTCCACCGGGTGATCGACGGCTTCATGATCCAGGGCGGCGGTTTCGAGCCCGGCATGAAGCAGAAATCCACGCGCGAGCCGATCCTGAACGAGGCGAACAACGGCCTGAAGAACGACCGCGGCACGGTCGCCATGGCGCGCACCTCGGCGCCGCACTCGGCCACCGCGCAGTTCTTCATCAACGTGGCCGACAACGACTTCCTCAACTTCCGCTCAGCCGATGGCAACGGCTGGGGCTACTGCGTGTTCGCGCGCGTGGCCGAGGGCATGGACGTGGTGGACAAGATCCGCAAGGTGGCCACCGGCAACCGCGGCTTCCACCAGGACGTGCCGCGCGACGACGTGTTCATCGAGCGCGCCGAGCGCGCCTGAGTCCGCGACCCGCTTCGCCGCGCTGCCCGTGAGCGTCCTGTTCGTCGCGGACCTGCATCTCAGCCCGGCCCGGCCGGCGGTCCGGGAAGCCTTCCTGCGCTTCCTGGACGGCCCGTGCCGTCGGGCCGAGGCGCTCTACGTGCTCGGCGACCTTTTCGAGTACTGGACAGGCGACGAGGACGTGGAACACCCGTTCGCGGCGGAGGTGTGCGCGGCGCTCGCCGGCCTGGCGAACTCCGGGGTGCCCTGCCATTTCCTCCACGGCAACCGCGACTTCCTCGCCGGCGAGCGCTTCGCCCGCGCCGGCGGACTGACGCTGCTGCCCGAGGAGGCGCTCCTGCCGGTCGGCGGCGTGCCGACCCTGCTGATGCACGGGGACACCTTGTGCACCGACGACCTCGCCTACCAGCAGTTCCGCGCGCAGGTGCGCAATCCCGCGTGGCAGCAGCGCTTCCTGGCGCTGCCCGCCGCCGAGCGCCGCCGCCAGGCCGAGCAGTTGCGCCAGATGAGCGAGGACGCCAAGAGCAGCAAGTCGATGGAGATCATGGACGTCAACCGCCAGGCGGTCGAACAGGCGCTGCGCCGACACGGCTACCCGCGGCTGATCCACGGCCACACCCACCGTCCGGCGCGCCACCTGCACGAGGTGGACGGGCGCACCTGCGAGCGCTGGGTGCTCGCCGACTGGTACGCGCGCGGCAGCTACCTCGCCTGCGACACCTCGGGCTGCTATCCGGTCGACCTGGACTGAAACGGTCCTCAGATCTGGCCGAGCCCGCGCGCCAGATCCGCCTGCAGGTCCGCCACCGCTTCCAGCCCGACCGCGATCCGCAGCAGGTTCTCGCCGATCCCAGCCGCGGCCCGCGCCTCGGCGCTGATGCGGCCGTGGGTGGTGCTGGCAGGATGGGTGATCGTGGACTTGGTGTCGCCCAGGTTGGCGGTGATCGACAGCAGCCGGGTGGAATCCACCACCCGCCAGGCCTGCTCCCGCCCGCCGCGCACCTCGAAGGCCAGGATCGCCCCGCCGCTCTTCTGCTGGCGCATCGCCAGTTCGTGCTGGGGATGCGACGGCAGCCCCGGGTAGTACACGCGCCCGACCGCGGGCTGCGCCTCCAGCCAGCGCGCCAGAGCGAGCGCGTTGCCCGACTGGGCCTGCATGCGTATCGCCAGGGTCTCCAGGCCTTTCAGGATGACCCAGGCATTGAACGGCGAGAGCGTCGGGCCGGCGGTGCGCAGGAACTTGAACACCTCCTCGGTCACCGCGCGGCTGCCCGCCACCGCGCCGCCGAGCACCCTGCCCTGCCCGTCCAGGTACTTGGTGGCCGAGTGGATCACCACGTCGGCGCCGAGTTCGAGCGGGCGCTGCAGCGCCGGCGTGCAGAAGCAGTTGTCCACCGCCAGCAGCGCGCCGGCCCGCTTCGCGATCTGCGCCAGGCCGGCGATGTCGACCACCTCGGTGAGCGGGTTCGAGGGCGTCTCGACGAACAGCAGCCGGGTGTTCGGCCGCAGCGCCGCCTCGTAGGCCGCGAGGTCGGTGGCGCTGACGAAGCTGGTCTCCACGCCGAAGCGCGGCATGATCGTACCGAGCATCTGCACGGTGGCGCCGAACAGGCTGCGCGAGGCTACGATGTGCTCGCCGGACTTGAGCAGCGCCATCACCAGCGACAGGATCGCCGACATGCCCGAGGCGGTGGCGACGCAGCCCTGCGCGCCCTCCAGCGCGGCCAGGCGCTCCTGCATCGCGGTCACGGTCGGGTTGGTGAAGCGGGCATACACGTTGCCCGGCTCCTCGCCCGAGAAGCGCGCAGCGGCCTGCGCGGCGTTCTCGAACACGAAGCTCGAGGTCAGGTAGAGCGCCTCGCTGTGCTCACCGAAGCGGCTGCGCGCCGTGCCCGCGCGCACCGCCAGCGTTTCGAAGTCCCATTCTGCCGTCATTTGCCGCCCCCAAAAAAGCAGAACCCGGTTCAGCTTGCGCAAACCGGGTTCCGGGTCCGCTTTGTCGGGTAAGGATGACGCATTGCTGCGTCACCCTCCCCTCAGAACCGGGCGTGCGAGTTTCCCCGCACCCGGCTCAAGCCTCTCAAAG
>DATMWM010000111.1:0-9753 GCA_035562535.1 Rhodocyclaceae bacterium
GCGCCGCACCGGGCGGCGTCGCGGCGCGCGTGGCCGGGCGGGCCGGCGCAGCGGCGCCGGGCGCGCCCTGCAGCGACACCGGCTCGGACTCCGGCACCGGCCTCTGGCCGAGCGGCTTGGCCTTGAGCGAGCTCTCCGAACCGGAGACGAACTCGGTGACCAGCGGCGCCTGGCTGCGGACGTTGCGCACGATGAACGGCGTGATCGACAGGACGATCTCGGTCCGCGTGTTCGTCTTCGCGACATTCGAGAAGAGTCGGCCGAGGATCGGGATGTCGCCCAGGCCGATGATCTTCTGCGTGCCGCGCAGTTCGTCGTCGCGGATCAGCCCGGTGAAGGTGGCCGTTTCCAGGTCCTTCAGGCGCAGGGTCGTGTTCGCCGTGCGCGTGCCGACGCGGTAGGCGACCGTCCCGGTGTCGGTCGTCACCTGCTCGCCCAGCGTATTGACCTCCAGGCTAAGCTTGATCGAGACCTCGTCGCCCAGGTAGATCTGGGGCTCGACCTCCAGCTTCAGGCCCACGTCCAGATACTGCACCGACTGCGAGACCACCAGGTTGGTGGCGCCGGTGGTGGTGCCACCCTGCACCGGGGTGGTCGAGGACTGGATCACCGGCACCCGGTCGCCGATCAGCACCCGCGCCTTCTCCTTGTTCTTCACCCGGATGCGCGGGTTGGCGAGGATGTTGCCGGCGCCCGCCCGGTCCTTGAAGTTCAGCGTGCCCTGCAGGGTGTCTGGCCCCCTGGCGTTCCAGTTGCTGGTGTCGATGGTGAAGGCGATCGACTCGGGCAACTGCACGCCGATATTGGTGTCGGTGGAGCGCACCACTTCGGCCACCTCGACCTCCAGCATGACCTCGGGCTCGGCCATGTCCTGGGCGGCGATCAGTTTCTCGGCGATGCGGATCGCGTCCGGCGTGTCGCGCATGATCAGCAGGTTCAGCTTCTCGTCGACATAGACGTCCTTGGTCTTGAGTATGGTCTTGATCAGGTTGAGCGTCTGCTTGACGTCGGCGTTGCCGATATAGAAGCTCTTGATCACCAGGTCCTGGTAGTCCTTGGTCTTCTGCGGCGTGTTCGGGTAGATCAGGATCGTGTTGTCGTTGAGGATCCGCTTTTCCAGCTGGCTCTGCAGCAGCAGCAGGTCGATGGCGTCCTCGATCGCGATCTTGCGCACGAAGATCGTGGCCTTGAGGTCGTTGCGCACGTCCTTGTCGAAGACGAAGTTGATGCCGCTGGTGCGCGCCAGGACGTCGAAGATCATCTTGACGTTCGCATCGCGGAATTCCAGCGAGACCGGCTTGGACAGCTTCGACTTGAGCTGCGGGTAGGCCGTGGCTTCCTTGGCCCGGGAGATCTGGATCTGGGACTGCAGATTCGCGGCCGCCAGGGACTGGGGGCTGATCGCCAGGGCATTGTTCAGGTAGCGCTCGGCGCCCTCGATGTCGCCCCGCTTGTAGGCCGCCTCGGCCAGCTTGACCAGGTCCTCAGCCGACTGCCGCGTGTCGATGGCTCGCAGTCCCGCGAGCGCCCGCTCGTTGGTCGGATCGATGCCCAGGGTGCGGCGGTAGTAGAGATCGGCCTCGCGGTAGTTGCCCGCATTCAGGGCCTGGTCGCCCAGTGTCAACAGCCGCTGCGCCACGCGCTCGCGGGCGGTGATCAGGGCGGTGCGCATGCTCATGTCGGCGGGCGCGGCGCGGGCGGCTTCCTCGAGCTTCGAGATGCCTTCCTCGTAGCGGCCCTGCAGGACCAGATCGATGCCCTGCTGGCGCAGGCGCTCCGCGGCACAGCCGCCGAGCAGCAGCGGCAGCACCAGCGCGATCAGCAGCAGCAGGTTTCGTTTCGTTCCAGTTTTCATGTCGTGCTTCCTAGCTTTCGGTGCCCGCCGCGGTGAGCGTGTTCGCGCGGCGCTTCATGATCTGGCGAGGAACAGGGTCATGCGCACCTTGGCCTCCAGGTCCGTCTCGCCGACCTTCTGCCGCTGGAAGCTGATCTCGTCCAGGGACATGGTCGGTACCGCCTCGAGGGCGGCGGCGATGAATCCCCGGATCTGCTCGTAGGTTCCGCGCACCGGCAGGGTGATCCTGTATTTCGCCAGGTTCGATTTCGCGTCCACGGTGAGCGCATATTCCCCGCGGGGCAGGACGATCTGGTTCTTTTCGGCGGCCTCGTAGATCTTCTGTAGGGATTCGCTTGCCTGCCGCTCGGCGGGAAACAGGGCGTAGAAAGACTTCAGCTGGTCGCCCGGGGTTTCCTGCTTCTTCTCGAGGCCGGCCTCGACCCGCTTCGATCGCTCCCTGAGCTCGTCGAGCTGGGCCGCGGCGCGGTCGAGCTCGCCCTGGGCCGGAACCAGGCCGCCCAGCCAGAACATGGCGGCGCCCGCCAGCAGCGCGGCGCCGACGACACCGGGGATGCCCAGGCTGCGCGCGAATTCGGCGACGGTCAGCCTACTTAGGCGTATTTTTCGCAATGATCCACGTCCCGTTCATGTTGAACCGAACCGGCTTGTCCGGGTCGTCCTGGACAACCTGGTGGTCGGTCAGCGCGATGTCCGAAAACACCGGATTCTCGGCAAGCTTGCGGTGGTAGCTCAGCATCGATTCCAGGCTCTTGGCCTCCATCTGCAGCTTGACCTGCTGCTTGTTCGGGTCCGGACTGATGGCCAGGACGCCGACGTCCTTCTCGTCGATGCCTTCCAGCGCCCTGAACAGGGTATCCCACGGCACGTTCAGTTGCGCCACCACCTGACGGGCGCCCTGCAGCCGCTCGTCGGTTTCCTTGGTGCTGCGCGGGTCGCTGGCGCGCGCCGGCCCCGATACGCCCTCGAGCCTTTGCATCGTCTCGCGCAGGGCGCCGCTCTCCTCGGTGATCGCCTGGTAGCGGTCGGCGAGCAACAGTATGGCGAAGAAGCCGGCGGCGAGCAGGCCGTACACCCAGGGTTCGGCGCGCTCCTTGCGCCGGTAATCGAGAACCAGCGTACGCACGTCAGGCTCCCGCCAGGGCCATGGCGTAGGCCTGGTCGGCCAGGGGCGAAAAACCGATCGCCGCCGGCAGGTCGAGCGCGTGGGGCGCCATGCCGTTGACCAGCGGCAGCCGCAGGTGCCCGAATCCCGGCGCGTGGAAGTACAGCGGCGGCAGCGGACCCTCGCCGGTTTCGAGCAGACGCAGTTCCCGCTCCACCAGGGGCGAGATTTCGGCCTCGTCGTTGATCGCGTGGCTGCGCACGGTGCGCCACTGTCCGCCGACCGCCGCCAGGATGCACACCCGCCCCGGCTCAGCCAGGACGAAGCAGAAGTCGCGGCGGCGAAACGGTTTGCTCAGGCGATTGAACGCCGCCATCAGATAGGGCTGCACCGAAACCAGCTTGAGCCCGCCGATGCTGAACTGGGACAGGGCATCCTGCAGATCCGTATCGATGCCGCTGGCAAGCCGCGCCGCACCCGGCCGTTCCCTGGAGATGCGGATCGCCCAGCTCCGGGCGGCGTCGCCGAACACGCCTTCGAAGGCGATGCGGGCGTAGCTATCGAACTCCGCGATGCTGGCGACGTTCTCGTCCCATGGAATAAGCTGGTAGCGCACGAAGTGGTTGGACAGGACCACCGTCAGCTCGCCGCCCGCCGCGGCTTCCGCGCTGAGCAGGTCGCGTAGCGCGGACACCGCGCCGAGCCAGGCAGGTCCTTCGTCCTCGACCGGCACGGACCTGGTCTGCTTCAGGTCCAGGGCCGGCTTCCAGCCGCGGCGCTGGCGCACGAGGTCGACCCGGTCCGGACGCAGCACCGCCGCGTATCGATCACGCCACGAAGGTGACACGGTTGATTTCCTGCAAGGTAGTTCGGCCGGCCCGCACCAGGTCCACCGCGGTCTCGCGCAGGAAGCGCAGGCCCTTCGCGCGGGCGCGCTCCTTGATGCGGATGATCGGCTCCTTCTCCACGATGAGCTGGCGGATCTCGTCGTCCAGGATCAGCAGTTCGGCGATCGCGACCCGGCCCTTGTAGCCGGTGCCGCGGCAGCGGCCGCAGCCGGAACCCGCCATGAACTTGAAGCCGGTTGCCTGCTGAGGCGTGATGCCGGATTCGGCCAGCAGCTCCAGTTCCGGCTTGATCTCGCGCGCGCAATGGATGCAGTTGTTGCGCAGCAGCCGCTGGGCGAGGATGGCGTTGCAGGCCGAGGTGAAGCTGTAGGGGTCGACGTTCATCTGGACCAGCCGGCCGATGACGTCGAACACGTTGTTGGCGTGGACCGTGGTGAATACCAGATGGCCGGTCAGCGCCGACTGAACCGCGATCTGGGCGGTCTCGGGGTCGCGGATCTCGCCCACCATGATCTTGTCCGGATCGTGGCGCAGGATGGAGCGCAGCCCGCGGGCGAAGGTAAGCCCCTTCTTTTCGTTGACCGGGATCTGCAGCACCCCGGGCAGCTGGTACTCGACCGGATCCTCGATGGTGATGATCTTGTCCTGACCCTTGTTGATCTCGGTGATCATGGCGTACAGGGTCGTGGTCTTGCCGCTGCCGGTGGGGCCGGTCACCAGCACCATGCCGTACGGCTCGCTCGCGAGGCGCCGCAGCGTGCGGATGGTCTTGTCGTCGAAGCCGAGCGAGTCCAGCCTGACGCCGCTGACCTGGTCGGCCAGATCCTGCTTGTCCAGGATACGCAGCACCGCGTCCTCGCCGAAGATGCTCGGCATGATCGAGACGCGGAAATCGATCGCCCGGCCCTTGATCGAGACCTTGAAGCGCCCGTCCTGGGGCACGCGGCGCTCGGCGATGTCCAGCTCGGCCATGATCTTGATGCGCGAGATCACCTGCTCGGCCAGTTCGATGCCCTGCACGCTGCTGGCCTGGGTGAGCACGCCATCGATCCGGTACTTGATCACCAGCCCGGCGGGCGTCGTTTCGAGGTGGATGTCGCTGGCGTGCGCCTTCAGCGCGTCGTAGAGCGTGGAGTTCACCAGCTTGACGACGACGCTGGAGTCCTCGGAGATGCGCGCGAGCGAGAGCGTCTCGACGGCGGACTCGTCGATGGAGGTGGTCTCGCCGCGCCGGTCGAGCGTGTCGATCGCGCGGATCTCCTCCTCGTAGCGGGAGAAGAACGCGACCAGTTCGGCCGGGTGCACCAGGCAGACGCGCAGGCTGCTGCCCAGCCGGGCGTCCAGCCAGCTCAGCAGGCCCTCGTTGAACGGATCGGCGATCACCGCGACCGCCGCCTCGTCCGGCGTGCGCACGAGCGCGCACTCGCGCTGCAGGGCCTCGGTGAAGGAGAGCTGGTCGAACAGCGGTTTGGACTGCTGGAGCTGCTCGCCTTTGAGGGTCGGGTAGCGCAGCAGGCGGCCCAGGCCTTCGATGAAGTCCTCGGGGGCCAGCCGGCTGATCTCCTCCAGTTCGGCGACCAGCTTGCGCCCGGACTGGGCGGCGCGCGCCCGGGCATGCCTGATCGCGTCGGCGTTCAGTGCGGCGAGCCCGGGTTCGTTCTGTGCTCCCATGGGTGTGGTCGGTGTCCAAAGATTCGGCCGAAGCCGCGGCCGGTCGCAGTGCCGGCGGCCCGCCGGGCCGGCTGCGAACGAGCCGAACCGCTCGACGAACCGGGTTTCAGATCACAAAGCGGGCAAGTCTAACGCAACTGGCTCTCGGTAGAAAGAAAAACGGCCCGGACGTTGCCGTCCAGGCCGCCGAAGCCCTCAGATCGAGGGCAGCGACTTGCGCCGGATACCGTGCTCCCCGTTCCCGTCCGCCGGGAACCGCCGAGGTGGCCACGGCGACCGGCCTTCCTCCTGGAGAGAATTCCTGCGACCCCCGGACGGTCCGCCTCGCGGCGTTTCCTGACCGCTCCGGGATCGAGCGACGCACGGCCTTCAGCAGTGATCGTGCCAGCGTGGTTTCGAATTCGTAAGGTCATGAAAAAAGTATGGAAAAATGGATCCGTGGTGGGGCGCGCGCGGTGCCGGTTTGGGGATCGTCACCCACTAATGGGGAATTGTTCGGTACAGAACCCCAGGATTGGGGGATGGAATGTCGCGGGATGACGCCTTAGGCGGGGCGCCCGCGGCCGCCGGCGGATCGCCGCCGCCCGGCCGTGCAGACCGGGCGTCAGGCCGTGTCGCGCCGGTCGCCTTCCGCGCGCCGTTCGCCGCGCCGCCGATCGGCTTCCACGATCTCCCCGTGGCGGGTTCGCAGCGGGAAACTGATGCCGTCGTCGCCCCCCCGGTCTTCGCCTTCGCGCATGGCCTGCCGGCGTTCGCCGTTGCCTCGCCGGGTGGCCGGGGCGGAAAACTTGAGCACGAGAATCCGTTCGAGGTCGGCGAAAGAGAAGGGCTTGATCAGCACCTCGGTGATGCCGTGCCGGCTCGCCAGTTCGGTGACGTCGTCCATCGCATAGGCTGTCACCAGGATGCACTCCGCGGTGCATCCCCGCCGGCGGAATTCGTCGCAGGTCTGCAGGCCGTTCATGCCCGGGAGATGGTAGTCCAGCACCATCAGGTCCGGCTGGAACGCCTCGGCACAGGTGAGCGCGTCTTCGCCGCAGCCGGCGATCTTCACATCCGCGCCGCGCTTGAGCAGATAGTCGCGGAGGTTCTCCGCGAGCACGGGTTCGTCTTCGACGATCAGGATCCTGGTCTTGGGCGGCATTTTCGTCCTGCTCCGGCGCGCGGTTGTGGACAACGGAGCGGTTCTCATTATTCCGGTTCTGCTGCGGTCAGGTCTCAGACGCTGAGAGCACAGGGTGTGCCAGTGTCCCCCGTGGGGTTCGTTTCCACGGCTGCCCTGGCTCGCGGGCAGGCGCGCGTTGCGTCCGGGCCCCGGACCGCCGCCGGCCGGACGGTTGGGGAATTTCACCCAACTTTTGTGGTTGCGTCCCCATGTTTGGGTCCAGCGGTAGTTGGGGAATGCGGGTTCCGGCGCGGTGCTTGCGCCCGTACTTGGCTTGCCCTAGAGTTGTCGCAAAAGCCCTTCCATAAACAGAATGCGGAGGTCTGCTTGCCACTCCAGCACACGATGGCTTCCCGCTTGTCCGCCGCGCTCATTGCGGCCGTCGCGCTAGGCGCCGTTGCCCACGCCCAGGACGCACCGGTTGCCGACGCCCCTCCCGCATTCCGCTCCGCAGAGGCCAGGCAGCGCGACGCCGAGACGCTCAAGGCCCTGAGCACCGAGGGACAGGTGCTCTACCAGCGCGACCGCGTCAAGCTGGACGGCTACCAGTACTGCAGCCAGGCCGTGGCGCTGGCCGAACGCGGCGAATTCCGGGAGAGCATCCGCGCCGCGAGCCGCGCCCTCTACGTTGGACAGCAACAGGGCAACGACGATCTGATTGCGGTCAGCAAGCGGGATTTCGCGATCGCCTACAGTTACGCGGGCGATCTGGACCGGGCCGAGCAGTACGCGCGGGAAGCCCTGCAGCACGCGGCGAAGGACCCCGCGGTCGTGGCGGGTCCGGCGTACAAGATCCTGGGCGATGTCGCCGTCCGGCGCGGCAAACTGGCGGAGGGGATCGCCTACTACAACCAGGGCCTGGCGGCGGCCAGCGAACGCTTCCGGCCCCTGATCCGGATCTCGCTGGTCAACGCCTACGTCGCCGACGGCAAGCTCGCGGAGGCGCGCGCGGCGATCCAGGAAATCCCGGTCCCGGACAATCCGGCGTCGAAGCAGCTCTACCGGCGCAGCCTGGGCAACCTGCTCCTGGCGGAAGGCAAGCCCGCGGAGGCGGCCGGAGTCTTCGCCGAGGCCGCGCGCGAGGCTTCGGGCGACGACGCAACCTACGAGCGGCTCTGGGCCGAGGAGGGCCTGGCGCGCAGCCTGCTCGCCCAGGGCGACAGGCAGGCGGCCCGCAAGGCGTACGTAGGCGCGGCGCGCAGCGCCGAGACCATCCGCGCGAAGTTCCGCAGCGAGGAGTTCAAAGCCGGACTGTTCGGCGACGTCCAGCAGATCTACGAGCGGGCGCTGGCGCTGTCGATGGAGGCCGGCGACACGGAAGGTGCCTGGGAACTGAGCGAGGCGAGCCGCTCGCGCGCGCTGCTGGACGTGGTGCGCGAGCGGGTGCCGCTGGCCGGTGCCGGCCCGGGCCGGGCCCTGGGCGCCCAGCCGATGAAGCTCGCCGAGGTTCGCGGCGTGCTGCGCGAGGGCGAAGCGCTGGTCGAGTTCCACAGCCTGGACGAGCGTCTCTACGCCTGGGTGGTGCGCCCCGGGGGCATCCGCGGGGTGACGATCGCCATGCCGAGGGCGGTGCTGGACCGTTCCGTCGAGCAGTTCCGCGCGGCGATCCTGGAGCGCCGGCGCACGGCCGACGACCTGGGCCGGCGGATGTACGAGGCGCTGCTCAAGCCGCTCGGCCTCGACGAGGGCGAGCGGCTGGTGATCGTGCCGCATGGGGCGCTGCACTACATGCCCTTCCAGGCCCTGCGCGAGGCCGACCGGTACCTGATCGAACGCAATCCCCTGGCGGTCGTGCCCTCGGCCAGCCTCGCGGCGCAGCTTGCCGGCAGGGCCGCCGACGCCCGCGGCCGCCTGGTGGCCTTCGGCAATCCGGCGAACGAGGAGAAGTACGCGCTGCCCGGGGCGGAACGCGAAATCCAGAAGATCGGCACGCTCTTCGACGACAAGCGGGTATTCGTGCAGCACGAGGCGTCCCGCCAGGCCTTCCGCAGCAACGCCGGGTCGGGCCGCATCCTGCACGTGGCCGCC
Source organism: Rhodocyclaceae bacterium (assembly GCA_035562535.1). GTDB lineage: Bacteria > Pseudomonadota > Gammaproteobacteria > Burkholderiales > Rhodocyclaceae > DATMWM01. The sequence goes on from DATMWM010000111.1 coordinate 8,673, forward strand.
CACGCCGAGGTGGATACCGTGGACCCGCTGGCCTCGCGCATCCTGCTGGCGCGCGATGCCGCCGACCCGGGTTTCCTCGAGGCGCGCGAGATCTACGAGCTCAAGCTGGGCGACGTATCCCTGGTGACCCTGTCGGCCTGCGAGAGCGGCCTGGGCCGCATCGCCCGCGGCGACGAGATCCTCGGCTTCACCCGCTCCTTCCTCACGGCCGGCGTCGAGGGGATGATCGTCTCGCTGTGGCCGGTCTCGGACGATTCCACCGAGCTGCTGATGACCACGCTCTACGGCGAGCTGGCAAAGGGCGCGCAGGCGATCGACGCCATGCGCGCGGCGCAGATCGCGGTGCTCAAGCGCAGCCGTTTCGCCCATCCGTTCTTCTGGGCCCCGTTCAACTTCATCGGCGACTGGCGCATGCGCCTGCCGGGCTGAATGCCCGCTCGCGTCGCGACGACATCCATGAGATCAGACAGCAAGCAGAGAACCCCGCGGCAGGCGCGATGGGCTCGCGGGCCGCTCGCCCTGGGCGCGCTCGTCCTGTCCCTGGCCTGCGCCGGCGCCTCGGCGCAGGTGATCCCGGACGCCGGCAGCGTCCTGCGGGACGTCGCGCCCCAGCAGCCGACCAGACCGCCCGCCGCGCCTGCGGTATCGCCGCTGCCCGCGGCGCCCGCCGTACCGGCCCAGCCTGCCGCTGCGGACGAGGCCGCCTTCACCCTGCGCAGCGTGAGCTTCAGCGGCAACACGGTGTTCAGCAGCGTGGAACTCGCGGCCCTGGCGGCGGACTCGATCGGGCGGCAGGTCGGCTTCAACGACCTGGAGCGAATCCGCCAGCGCATCACCGACCGCTACCGCGAAGCCGGCTACCCGCTGGCCCAGGCCGTGCTGCCGGTGCAGGACGTGACCGCCGGCGCGGTGGAGTTCTCGATCGCCGAGGGCCGACTCGGCCGGATTCGCCTCTCGGTGGCCCCGGGCGCGCCGATCGACGCGAAGCGACTGGAGCCCTTCCTGGCCCGGCTGGAACCTGGCAAGCCGATCCGGCAGCGGGATCTCGAAGGCGCCCTGATGCTGTTCTCGGATCTGCCCG
>DATMWM010000112.1:0-7146 GCA_035562535.1 Rhodocyclaceae bacterium
GGGCCCCCTATGCCAGGCCCCGCGCCGCCGCCGGGGCCGCCGCCTGGAGCACCCATGCCAGGACCGCCACCGTAACCGCCGGGGCCACCCGGATATTGGGCAAACGCACCACCCGCCAAGGCGCACAGCGCGCCGGCGAGAACAACTTTCTTGAATGATTTCATTGCTATCTCCACTGTGTAGAACAAAAAAGGGCTTGCTCGCAGGGCCCCGGCCCGCGACGTACTCGCGGCACGGACCGTTTTCGGACCAGGAGTCGAAGCCCTGCCACGACCCGCCGGCGTCGGAGCCGACGCCCGGCAGCCGATCCGACGACTTGTGCGCAGTGCTGCTGATTGATCTCGGGACACGACTGAGCCCACCACCCGTTGTGCTGCGAACGGATTGCCGCGGAAGCGTGATGCGATCGTCGATGCAGTGGCGGCAAGAGCGTCCGAGTCAGTCTGGAAGAAAAGATCGGCGGGCACGGAAGTCCCGCTCGCCGCCCCGAAACTTCAGGGGAAATCCCATCAAAGGGCATACGCATCCTACCAGCTGCGTATGTGGCGTCTGTACGCTATCGTACATTCATGCCGCTTGCCTAACGCCACCGGCGGCATGGTTCGACCGCGGCAAAAAGACCGCTGGTCCGGCGCGCCGGACAATCCGGGCAGGGATACGAGCCGATTCATCTCCGGCCGGGCCGGCCGGCTGAACGGCGGCTCAGCTGCTTCTCGCGCCAAGCCGCAGTTCGGCCAGCATGCGTTCCGGCAGGTGCAGCGACTGGGTCACCGAACTCGGGCGTGTCAGCGCATGCAGGGCCTTCGAGCGAAACTCGCGCTGGTAGAGGACATACACCACCAGCGCCGAGGCCGCGACGAACAACCACGGATGCAGGAACCAGCTCAAGACTGCCAGCGCGAAGTAGAACGCGCGCAGGCCGTGATTGAAACTCTCCTCCGAAAAGCTTGCGATGCTGACGATCGTGTCCACGAAGTCCTTGTGCTCGTCCGGTTGGCCGGACTGCGGCGCAGCGCCGATCAGGACCCCGCAGAAATTGAACTGCCGGATGGACCAGGTGAATTTGAAGAAGGCGTAGATGAACACGCCGATCATCAGGATGATCTTGATGTGCCAGACGACTTCCGAGTCATGGCCGGTGAAGGGCAGGTTCGAGACGACCTCGATCACGCGCTCGGTGGTGCCGAGCAGCGCAACCAGGCCGCCCAGGATCAGCAACGAGGTCGAGGCGAAGAAGGTGGAAACACCCAGCAGGCTGTTGAGGGCGGCCGTGTCGCCGATGCGGTTCTCGTTGCCGAGCATCCGCCTGAACCACTCTCTGCGGTACACGCGCATCGCCACCACCAGGCTCGGGTGTGTGCCCGAGCGGTGCCAGGCGAAAGCCGCGTAGCCTGCCCAGCAGACGACGAACCAGACCAGAACGAACGCGTCGATCAAGGGAAATCCGAACATGCTGTGTCCCCCATTGGATGCGCCATCGACGCCGCGCGGTGGGGACGTACGCCCACATTGGCGCAAGGATATCGAGGCGGGGAAGATTCGGGAGCGGGAACGAGGTCGGCGGATGCGCGCGACCTGTGCGTGACTGCTACGGATCCGCATGCTAACCGATCGGATGCTGCACTGCAACATCAGCGACGCATCGGGGACACCTCCCAAGCAAGCCGACTACCGAGCGCTCGCCTCCGGGAGCAGGCGATCGAACTCCTTCTTGACCACCCCGTAGCACTCGCAGGCCCGCGCCTCCAGGCCCGTCCGGTCGAGCACCGTGATGCGGCCGCGCTGGTACCTGATCAATCCGGCCCTCTGCAGGTCGCCGGCGGCCTCGGTGACGCCCTCGCGCCGCACGCCGAGCATGTTGGCGATCAGTTCCTGCGTCATGACCAACTCTTCGGAGGGCAGGCGGTCGAGGGAGAGCAGCAGCCAGCGGCAGAGCTGCTGATCCAGGGAATGATGCCGGTTGCACACCGCGGTCTGCGCCATCTGGGTCAGCAAGGCCTGGGTGTAGCGCAGCAGAAGGTGCTGCATCTGGCCGGAGCGATTGAACTCCTCCTTCAGCAACTGGCCCCTCAAGCGATAGGCATGGCCGGCGCTTTGCACCACGGCCCGGTTGGGCATCGTCTCGCCGCCCATGAACAGGGCCACGCCGATGATCCCCTCGTTGCCGACCACGGCGATCTCGGCCGACGCACCGTCGATCATGACGTAAAGCAGGGAGACGATCGCGGTGGTCGGGAAATAGACCTGACGCAACTCGCTGCCCGACTCATAAAGCACATGACCGAGCGGCATCGGGACCAGTTCCAGATTCGCCGACAGGCGCGCGAAGTCCTGGGCCGGGAGGGCGGCGAGAAGGTGGTTCTGGCGGGGGCTGTGCGCTTGAGGCAGCTCGGTCATCGGGCGTTCTCCCCTTTGTCGGACCGGGCCGCAGGACGTCGTTCGCGGCTCGACCGATCCCTGCGGGGGAGCGTAGCAAATTCCCCTGTGTCTGTCAGCGCACAGACGCCGCAGGCCGGCCGGCGCACCCTACGCGGCTCGCGGTGACGACCGACCGAGCGCGAGTGCTGCAGCAAGAAGCAGAAACTGGGCGCAGGCCAGGCACGCCACCCACGGTTTCGCACTCAGGGCCAAGGCGGATGCGTACCGCGGGCATTCGCGCTGCGAGGCACCGATCCTGGATGCGCAGCTTCGGACAAGATCGGCATCTCCCATTCCAGGGCAAACGCAATATGGATCAGCAGCCAACGAGCGGTACCGACAGGATCGTCCCTCAACTCACGGTCGAAGTGGCACACGAGTTTCACCGGCGCATTGCGTCGATCATCGACGCCGTCCAGGCCGGGATCCTGCAAAGCGGCCTGCACGATCTGCTCAGCTACGCGACCGACTATTCGTTCGGGCCCGAGCGCGGGCGGCAGACCCTGGTACTGAAAACCCGCAGCCGCTCAACCTACGTGCGCCTGCAGTGGGATACCGTCCTCGGCGACACGCCCGCTGATCGGCAGGTCGTGGACCTGGCCATCAGCAACGCGATCAACGAACTGACCTAGCGGGCCGCAGCGCCAGGACAATGGACAGGATCGCGACGGAACACCGCCTGCTCGTATCGGGCAGACCGTTCGCTCGACCGCACGTGGCGGATCTGGCCGTGTCCCGCGCGGCGGCCGGCCTTGTCCAGCCAACCAGTCGGTCCCGGTCCGAATGCGCTCGCCGGGAATCCGGAGCGGGCCGGGAACCGCGACCCCTCACGAGAAAGAACCGACATGCCTGAGACACCTCGATACCCGCATCTGCTCGAAATCGATCCTCACGCCGTCACTCGCCTCGCACGGCGGCGCGAGAAGCACTCCAACCCGTTCCGGGAGGCGCATTCCGGCGAGAGGTGCCGGACGCTTTTTCCGGAACTCCTGCTGGCAGGCGTGTCGGACGACGGCCTGGAACGCCTTGGGAGGCGTGCCGCGGCCCGCGCGGACGAGGCGCCGACGATCGCCGTCTGGTTGCACGGGGTAATCGCGAAGGAGTTGTCGCGTCGCGTCGACGTGCCCCTGCGCGCGCTGCCTTTGGTCGCGATGCCGCTGATCCCGATTTCGGAAATCGGGCCGACCGCGCAAGTGCTGCGGGAACTGTTTCTCCAGTTCGACTCCTGGTCGCGGGAGAGCGCGCCGGGAGCTGCAGAAGTCGCGGACCTGCTTGCCGCGCTATCGTCCCTGGCCAACGAAAGGCCGGCCTAGCCACGGCGGATCGAGCGGCTCCGCCACCGGACGGAAATCCGCCTGATAACGCGTCACCCGGCGCCGGCCGGCAATGGGCGCGCCGACGAGATCACCGCCACCTGCCGCGTTCCATCCCGCCGACGCCTTCTGGATCTGGAGGCTCAGATCGCAAGCGCCGGACGGTGGCTGGCCACCAGATCCTTCACCATGCCGATTCGATATGCCTCGTCGGTCGCGGGATAGACGCAAACGCAGTTCGCGCCATGCTTCTCGAACGCGGCGATATCGGCGGGAGTGCCCAGCGGATCGGACATGTTCGAAGTCTGCCCGACATGAATCACTTCATGGTGGGCGCGACGGAAGGTGGCGTTGGTCAGGACCCGCCTGGTGATGAAGAAGACGGCGCCCACCGGGCGGAAGCATGTCCGGTACGGCCAGGTCTGAAAGCAGTACCTTTCGCCGGACTTGCCGGTGAGTATGAGATTTGCAAACTTGGCCACGGCCACCTCGGACGCTAGATCGGTGACCGATCGTACGCCGATTGGTGCCTCAAGGGCAGCTTATTTCCAGGGCATACCTTGCAGCCAGTCGGTCGCGTGCTGGCAAGCGTGGTGGCAAAATTGCGAAATGGACAGCGCCCGTGCATTGCGACCCTGCCGGCGTAACGGCCGTACTTTGCGTGCGCCGCGTCTTCGCTCCACTGTGGCCAAGAGCGTCCGCGTGCGGCCCCCCGGTGCCGCAAAGCGGCATCCGGCGTGGTCTTGAAGGAACGCAGATGGCAGTTCAAACGGTCGATCCGGACGACCTGGTCAGCCGCCAGTCCGCAAACGTACTGGCGCTCACCCGGCAGTTTCTCGCCGAGTTGCACCCCGGCGGGCCGCACAGTCGGCCGGTGACGCTGGACAGCGCGCTCGAGCGCGACCTGGGACTGGACAGTCTGAGCCGGGTGGAGTTGGCGGCGCGCATCGAGCGCGGCGTTGGCGGCAGTCTGCCGGAACGGTCGCTGGGCGAGGCCGTGACGCTGCGCGACCTGCTCACGGCCCTGCAGGAAGCGCCGGGGATTCCTCCAGCCGCCGCGCAGGCTGCCATGCCCGCGAGCTGGACCGAGCCGGCGCAATCGGCCCCGGTCGGCGCTGCCACCCTCGTCGAGGTGCTCGACTGGCACGCGCGCACCCACCCGGAGAGGGTGCAGATCGTCTGCCTCGCCGAGGGCGGCGAAACCCGCATCAGCTACGGGGAGCTGAGGCGGCAGGCCGACGTGGTTGCCGCAGGCCTGCAGCGGGCGGGCCTGGAGCCGCGCCAGACGGTGGCCGTCATGCTGCCTACCAGCCCGGAATACTTCCACACCTACTTCGGCATCCTTCGGGCGGGCGGCATCCCGGTGCCCATCTATCCGCCGGCGCGCCTGACCCAGATCGAGGAGCACGTGCACCGTCATGCCGGCATCCTCACGAACGCGCAAGCCTCCATCCTCGTCACCGTGCCCGAGGCACGCGGCGTGGCGCGGCTGCTGGAGGCGCGCGTGGCCGGGCTGCGTCGGGTGGCGACGGTCGCCGAGCTGAGTGAAGGAGGGGGCGCGCCGCAGACGGTGCCGATCGGCCGGGACGACATCGCCTTCATCCAATACACCTCCGGCAGCACGGGCGATCCGAAAGGCGTGGTGCTCACCCATGCCAACCTGCTGGCCAACATTCGGGCCATCGGCGAGGTGATCGCATTGAGCCCGGAGGAGGTGTTCGTGAGCTGGCTGCCGCTCTATCACGACATGGGGCTGATCTGCGCCTGGCTCACCAGCCTTTACTTCGCGACGCCCCTGGTGGTGATGTCGCCGCTCGCCTTTCTGGCGCGCCCGGAACGCTGGCTGCGGGCGATCCAGGACTACCGCGGCACCATCTCGGCGGCGCCGAACTTCGCCTACGAGCTTTGCGTGAAGCGCATCGACGACGCCCGGGTCGAGGGACTGGACCTGAGTTCCTGGCGCATCGCGGCCAACGGCGCCGAGCCGGTCGTCCCCGAGACCCTGATTCGATTTGTCGAGCGCTTCGCCCCTTACGGCTTGCGTCCCGAGGCGATGACGCCAGTCTACGGGCTGGCCGAATCCACGGTCGGGTTGTTGTCTCCGCCCCTGGGGCGCGGCCCGCGGATCGACCGAGTGCGACGCGGGCCGTTCAGCGGCGCGGGCCGGGCCGAGCCGGCGGCCGACGACGACGCCGGTGCGCTGCGCTTCGTTTCATGCGGGCGACCTTTGCCCGGTCATGCGGTGCGCATCGTCGATGCCCTCGGCCGCGAGGCGGGCGAGCGCATCGAGGGGCGGCTGGAGTTCAGGGGTCCCTCGGCGACCGGCGGCTATTACCGCAATCCGGAGCAGACGCGTCGCCTGTTCGACGGTGACTGGCTCGACTCCGGCGACCGTGCCTACCTTGCCGAGGGCGAGGTGTATCTCACCGGCCGGGTCAAGGACATCATCATCCGCGGCGGGCGCAACATCTATCCCCACGAGGTGGAGGAAGCCGTCGGCGCGGTGGCCGGGGTGCGTCGGGGTTGCGTCGCCGTGTTCGGCAGTCTCGACCCGGACACCGGCACCGAGCGCCTGGTCGTGCTGGCCGAAACCCGGGAGGCCGATCCGCAGGCGCAGGAGGCGCTGCGCGCGCGGATCGTCGAGGTGACCGTCGCGGTGCTCGGCGAGGCGCCCGACGAGGTGGTGTTGGCGCCCCCTCACGCGGTACTCAAGACCTCCAGCGGAAAGATTCGCCGCGCCGCCTGCCGCGAACTGTACGAGGCCGGGAACGTGGGGGCCGGGGGGCGTTCGGCGAAGTGGCAGGTCGTCCGCCTCGTGGCCGGTTCGCTGCTGCCGCAGCTGCGGCGGCGAGTCGCCGCGCTCGCGAACCTTGCCTATGGCATCTACGGCTGGCTTCTGTTCGCGCTGATCGCCCCGCCGACCTGGCTTCTCACTGCACTCGCGCCTCGTCCTGCACTGGCGTGGGCGGTCAACCGGCTGGCGGCTCGGATCATCCTGGGGCTCGCCGGCGTACCGCTGGCGCTGCGCGGCCTGGAACATCTGCCGCGCGCGCCCTGCGTACTGGTGGCGAACCACGCCAGCTATCTCGACGGCATCGCGCTGTTCGCGGCCCTGCCGGTCCCCTTCAGCTTCGTGGCGAAGCGCGAGTTCCTCGACCATCCGGTGGCGCGCGCCTACCTGCGGGGGCTGGGCGCGCAGTTCGTGGAGCGCTTCGACACCCTCCAGAGCGCCCAGGCTGCATGGCGGCTGGCGGAGGTGGTGAAGGCGGGAACCTCGATGGCGTTCTTTCCAGAAGGCACGTTCGGGCGCATGCCCGGCCTGTCGCCTTTCCGTCTGGGCGCCTTCGCCGCGGCGGTGGCAGCGGGGGTGGCGGTGGCACCGGTCGCCGTCCGCGGCACCCGGGCGATGCTGCGG
>DATMWM010000113.1:0-4834 GCA_035562535.1 Rhodocyclaceae bacterium
GCAGGCGGGGTGGGGCAGCAGCCTCGTGCCCGGGAGTCGCTCCGGCGGCATCCCGGCGATGCGCCCAAGATCGAGCGGCGCGGCGTCGGCGGCGCGGCGCGCCCGGTCGATCGCCCACTCCAGCCTGGCCACGTCCGGCAGGTAGGCGAGCGCGGCGACCGGCGGATACGCGGCGAGGAATCGCGGGAACTCGCCGCCGTAGTCGTTCAGGTCGCCGCGCTCGCCTACCTGCCGGACGTCGCCCGCCTGGAGTGGGCGATCGACCGCGCGCGCCGCGCCGCCGACGCCGCGCCCCTCGATCCTGCGGCACTGGCGGAGATTTCGCCGGAGCGACTCCAGGGCACGAGGCTGCTGCCCCACCCCGCCTGCGCCCTGATCGCCTCGCCCTGGCCGGTGCTGCGCATCTGGCAGGTCAACCAGCCGGACTACCCTGGCGACGCGGCGGTCGACCTGGACGAAGGCGGCGACCGCCTGCTGGTGCGCCGGCCGGCGGACGAACCCGAGGTCGAGCCCTTGCCGGAGGCGGACTTCGCCTTCCTGAGCGCGCTGTTCGCCGGGGCCACGCTTGGCGCAGCGTTCGAGGAAACGCTGGCGCGCTTTCCCGGGTTCGACCTCGCCGCGGCCCTGCGGCGCCACGTTCTCTCCGGCACGCTCTGCGGCATCGCCTGAGCGGGAACGGTGGAATACGCGCCAGCCTGACACCGATCCTCCGACGGCGGGATACGGGCGTTGCCCTATCCCACCCTACGCGCCACCGCGCGCCTCTCGTAGGGGAACGGGACGAAAACCCACCATTCCATCGAACGCCCGCGCCTCCGGAAGCCGCGACGGCCAAGCTACAATGCGTTCGTTGCTCCGCAGCACGGCGGGGCGCTGCGACCAAGGACACGATGTGAATAGCCCCACCCCCAACGCGAAGGCCGTCCGGACCGAGCGCGCCGCCTCGGTCTCCAACTTCATCCGCCAGATCGTAGACGCCGACCTGGCCGCTGGCACCTACGCCGGGCGCACCTGGGGCGGCCGGCCCGGACCCGCCTCGGCCCAGGCCGGCGCGGCCACCGACCCGGCGCGCATCCGCACCCGTTTCCCGCCCGAGCCGAACGGCTACCTGCACATCGGCCACGCCAAGTCGATCTGCCTGAACTTCGGCCTGGCGCAGGAATACGGCGGCCTCTGCCACATGCGCTTCGACGACACCAACCCGACCAAGGAGGAACAGGAGTACGTCGATTCCATCCTCGACGCGGTGCACTGGCTGGGCTTCGACTGGGGGCCGCACCTCTACTACGCCTCGGACTACTTCGGCTGGCTCTACGCGTTCGCCGAGGAATTCATACGGCATGGCCTGGCCTACGTGGACGACCAGAGCGCCGAGCAGATCCGCACTACGCGCGGCACCTTCAGCCAGCCTGGAACGCCCTCGCCGTTCCGCGACCGGCCGGCCGCCGAGAGCCTGGATCTGTTCCACCGCATGAAGGCCGGCGAGTTTCCGGACGGCAGCCGGGTGCTGCGGCTGAAGATCGACATGGCGCACCCGAACATCAACATGCGCGACCCGGTCGCCTACCGCATCCGCCACGCCGAGCACCACCGCACCGGCGGCGAATGGTGCGTCTATCCGATGTATGACTTCACCCACGGCGTGTCCGACGCGCTGGAGAACATCACCCACTCGATCTGCACGCTGGAGTTCGAGGACCACCGGCCGCTCTACAACTGGATCAACGAGCGGCTGGCCGACTTCGGCTGCCTGGCCCGGCCGCTGCCGCAGCAGATCGAGTTCGCCCGGCTCAACCTGACCTACACCGTGCTCTCCAAGCGCAAGCTGATCCAGCTGGTCGACGAGGGCCACGTCGCCGGCTGGGACGACCCGCGCATGCCGACCATCGTCGGCTACCGCCGGCGCGGCTACAGCCCGGAATCGCTGCGGCTGTTCGCCGAGCGCATCGGCGTGTCCAAGGAGAACTCGGTGATCGACGTCTCCATCCTGGAGGAGGCGCTGCGCGACGACCTGAACGAGCGCGCGCCGCGCGCCACGGCGGTGCTCGACCCGCTCAGGCTGATCATCGACAACTATCCCGAGGGCCGGTTCGAGGAGTGCGAGGCGCCGGTGCATCCGCACAAGCCGGAACTGGGCAAGCGCGCCTTCCCCTTCGGCCGCGAACTGTGGATCGAGCGCGAGGACTTCGCCGAGGCCCCGCCCAAGGGCTATTTCCGGCTGTTTCCAGGCAACTCGGTGCGGCTGCGCTACGGCTACGTCGTGAAATGCACCGGCTGCGACAAGGATTCCGCCGGCAAGGTGGTGGCCGTGCATTGCGAGTACTTCGCGGACAGCCGCTCGGGCACGCCCGGTTCGGATGCCTACAAGGTGAAGGGCAACATCCACTGGGTCTGCGCGACGCAGGCGCTGGAAGCCGAGATCCGGCTCTACGACCGCCTGTTCAAGGTACCCTTCCCCGGCTCGCGCAGGGGCCGCGAGGAATCCCCGGCCGCGCTCGAGGAGGACGACACCGGCAAGGCGCATCTCGCCGAGGACAGCACCGAATACAGCTTCCTCGACGACATCAACCCGGACTCGGTGCGCGTGATCCGCGCCTACGTCGAACCGGGGCTGAAGGCCGCCGCCCCGGAAGAGCGCTTCCAGTTCGAACGCCACGGCTACTTCGTCGCCGACCTGCTCGACTCGAAGCCGGGCAAGCTGGTGTTCAACCGCGCCGTGACGCTGAAGGATTCCTGGGGCCGGCAGGGCGGCTGAGCGGGAACGCCTGAAGCCGCGCCCGCGCGGGTCAGGCCGCTGGCGGCGTGGTTCCCGCCGGCGGCAGCGTGATCTCCACCGCCGTCCCGGCGGCGCTCAGATGCCCGCCCATCGACGCCACGCGCCGGCGCGCCAGTTCGAAGCGCGCGTCGGCGACGACGCGCGCGACCGTGCCCGCCATGTCCGCGGGATCGCCGTCGCAGCCCACGCGGATCCGCACGTCCTCGCCCCGGGCCTCGGTCTCAACGCGGATCGCCGCGCAGGGCACCGGCTCGCGCTCCCCGCCGACCCAGGCGTGCAGCAGGTTCATCATCACTTCGTTCAGATGGTCGGGAACGAGTTCGCGCGCCGGCAGCCGCTGCGCGGGACGGAAATCGATCGGTACCGTGCGGAACGCGCGCTCGAAGCCGAGGAAATCGCACACCGCCTTGACCCGTGCATTGACGTCGACCGTCTCGGCGGCGGCTCCGGGCGTCGCCGCGAAATCCGCGATCTGCCGCATCATCGCCGCGATGCGGTCGGTCTGGTCCAGGATCGTCTTCGAATGGCCGACCACCAGTTCGCTGCGCGGCTCGCGCTCGGCGAGGTCCTCGACCAGCCCGGAAATGATCGCCAGCGGATTGCCGACCTCGTGCGACACGTTGTCCGCCATCGCCGACAGCGCCGCCATCTTCTCGCGGTGCCACTGCTGCTCGCGCTGCGCCGCCTGTTCCTGCGCGAGCGTCTGGCGGTCGATGATGCGCTGGCCGCGGCGCACGATCAGCAGCGAGGCCGCGTAGAGCAGCGCCAGCAGGCCGCCGACGATCAGCAGGAAGCGGTCCGAGCTGGCGATCACCTGCTCCAGGTTCGACTCGGCGCTGCGGGCGACCGAGGCCTCGTTGGTGGCCGCGATCTCCGCGAACCGCTGCGAGGCGAGTTTCGTCTGCTCCATGAACGGCGTGACGTCCGAGTAGATCTCGAACACGCCGACGATCTCGCCCCCGGCGGAACGCATCGGCACATAGGTCGAGATCAGGTCGCGGTTCTCGACCACGCGCTCGAACGCGCTGAAGCGATCGCGATGCGTCAGCTCGCTCGCCGGCTGTCCGGCGGCCGCCAGCCGCAGGCCGAGGTTGTCCCCGGCGTCCTCGCCGATCTGCGCATGCTCGGAGGAATACAAGGTGACGCCGCGCAGGTCGAACACCTTGACCTTGAAGACCGTGCTGCCGCGCATCGCGGCGTAGGCCTTCTCGTCCAGCGCCTTGAAGGCGGGCAGGGCGCGAAGCCTGCGGCCGACTTCCGCGAAGCAGGCGCGGCGCTCCGCCTGGGCTGCGCTGCCGGGCTCGCCGGCCGGCAGCGCGCGGCACTGGGCCACCGGAATGCCCTGCGCCGCGGCCACGAAGGGCTCGATGTCGGATTCCCAGAACAGGTTCGCCACCACCCGCGTCAGGTTCAGGTGCCCGGCCTCGTGCACCGCGATCAGGCTGCTGCGTGCCGCATCGCCATGCTGGCGCGCCAGTTCCGCCTGCGCCCGCGCCAGCAGCGCTCCCTGTTCGCGCTGCACCTGTTCGAAGAAGGACTCCTCCTTGCGCTGCAGGAAGTACAGCGCCAGCGCGACCGCCGAGAAGGCGACCAGCGTGGTCAGCGTGAAATAGCGCAGCAGGCGGAAGCCGCCCGGTCCGGCCGCACCTGCTCGTTCGTTCATGTCCCGTTCCCGCAAGGTCCGTTCCGTTCGGCACGGAGGCAGGCGGCGCGAGGCCGCGAGCGGGAATTATAGCGGCATATCGCCGGCCGGCCGCGGGCCGGAAAAAGGCCACTTTCGCCCGGTTCCATACCCGCAATGGCGGCCGTGCCCTGTCAGTCCCCGACGGGCGGCGCCGGAATCAGTCCCTCCCGCATCAGCGATTCGGTGGATTCCCGCGCATTGCGGATCAGTTGCGTCGCCCGCGCCATGAGCGCACCGCGGTCCAGCGACAAGTGCGCCAGGCCCTCGCGCTGGGCCTGCAACCCGACGGCGGTCGCCACCCGCGGATAGACCGCCCACTCGTCCATCGTCGGCAGGATGCTGTCCGCGCGGACGCCGCGTTCGCGCGCGCAGGC
>DATMWM010000114.1:0-6911 GCA_035562535.1 Rhodocyclaceae bacterium
GGTGTCCAACCGGCAGTTCCTCGATTTCGTCGAGGACGGCGGCTATCGCACCGACGCCTGGTGGAGCTGGGGCGGTCGCAAGTGGCTGCGCGCACGCGCCGCGGCCGACCACGACCCGACCCGGCCCGTCCAGTCGGAGCCGCCGGACTTCCCGATCTACTGGCGCAGGCAGGACGGCAAATGGCTCGCCAGGCACTTCGACCGCTGGATTCCGCTGCCGCCCGACCGCCCGGTGATGCACGTCAACTACTGGGAGGCGGAAGCCTGGTGCAACTGGGCCGGCCGGCGCCTGCCTACCGAGTTCGAGTGGGAGGCGGCGGCGCTGGGGCGCGCCGCCGGGGCGGATCGCGGCGTCTTTCCCTGGGGCGCGACGATGAAGCCGGAATACGCGGACATGGACACCGGCGCGCTCGGACAGTGCCCGGTCACCGCCTTCGCGCAGGGCGACAGCCCCTTCGGCTGCCGCCAGATGATCGGCACGGCCTGGGAATGGACGAGCAGCCAGTTCCTGCCCTACGACGGCTTCGCCGTGGACATGTACCCCTACATGTCCACGCTGCAGTTCGGCTACCACAAGGTGGCGAAGGGCGGCTCCTGCGCCACCGCGTCCTCGCTGATCCGCGGCACCTACCGCCAGGCCTACCTGCCGCAGCGGCGCGACGTGTTCGTCGGCTTCCGCACCTGCGCCCGGGAAGGCTGAGCGCGCGGCGCCCGGGTCGGCTGGCAACGATGAAGCTCGGAACGCATCCGCTCTGGCTGGTCGGCTTCCGGCCCTTCTTCGCGCTGGCCATGCTCGCCGGCCTCGCCCTGCCCCTGCTCTGGGCGCTGCTCTACGACGGCCGCATCGCTGCGCCGCATCTGCCGGTCTCGTCGCTGCAGTGGCATGCCCACGAGATGTTCTTTGGCTTCGGCTGGGCGGTGCTCGGCGGCTTCCTGCTCACCGCCACCAAGAACTGGGTGTAGATCCGCGGCTACCACGGACCGGTGCTGATGTTCCTGGCGGCGGCCTGGCTGTTCGAGCGCATCGGCATGGCCTTCGGCGGTGCGTGGCCGGCGCCGCTGTTCCTCGTGTCGAACAACCTGTTCCTGGCGACGATCGTCGCCCTGCTGCTGTGGACCCTGATCCGCTACCGCGGCCGCGACAGCTTCCGCGACAACGTCTTCTTCCTGCTCGCGCTGCCCGCCTTCCTGGCCGCCAAGTTCCTGCTGCTCGCCCCCGGCCACTTCGAGGCCGGCTGGAGCATGTCGCTCGCGCTGTTCCGCCTGGCCTTCCTGCTGATGCTCGAGCGCACGCTCACGCAGTTCATGAAAGGCGTGTTCCAGGTTTCGATCCTGCGCGATGCGCGGCTGGACACGGCGATCAAGCTGCTCGGCCTGGCCCTGGTCTTCGCGCCTTTCCTGCCGCCGCCCGCGGCCGCGGCCTTCGCCGCCCTGCTCGCGCTGCTGCTCGGCCTGCGCTTCGTGTTCTGGAAGCCGCAACTCGCGCTGCGGCGTCTGGACATCGGCATCATGTACCTGGGCTACCTCGCCATCGTCGCGCAACTGGCGGCGGAGGCCGCCGCCCGGCTGGTCGAGGTTCCGTGGGTCGGCGCGGTGACGGTGCACCTGTTCGCCGTCGGCACGATGGGCCTGATCATCCCGGCGATGCTGGTGCGCATCTCCAAGGGCCATACCGGCCGCAAGGTGGTGTTCGAGCGCGCCGACAAGCTGGTGCTACACCTGATGATGCTCGGCGTCTTGCTGCGGGTGCTCGCGCCGCAGATCCTGCCCTCGGCCTATGTCGCCTGGATCTACGCCGCGGCGGCCTGCTGGTTCGCCGGCTTCGCGCTGCTGGCCTGGCGCTACATCCCGATGCTGAGCCGGCCGCGCATCGACGGCAAGGCGCATTGAGCCGGCCGGACCGCGCCGGCCCTCTATAATCGCGGCCGCACCCTCGCCCGACTGCTCGAACCATGACCGGAACCACGCACATCTGCATCGCCAGGCACGGCGAGACCGACTGGAACGCCGCCCAGATCCTGCAGGGCTGGATCGACGTGCCGCTGAACATGCACGGCCGCAGGCAGTCGCACGAACTGGCCGACGCGCTGGCGCACGAGCGCTTCTCGCGCATCTACACCAGCCCGCTGCGGCGCGCCTCGGAAACCGCCGACATCATCGCCGAGCGGCTGGGCCTGGCCGTCCCGGTCCGCCACGACGGATTGAAGGAGCGCAACTTCGGCGCGGTCCAGGGACGGCCCAAGGCGGAGCTGACCGAGAGCCACCCGGAACTGATGCAGGAGATCCTGCGGCGCAACCCCGCCGCCCACTTCGAGGGCGGCGAATCGGCGGACCACTTCGCCGACCGGGTGCTCGGCGGCCTTGCGGACATCGGCGCGCACAACCGGGGCCACCGGGTGCTGGTGATCACCCACGGCTGGGTCATGGACGTGATCACCCGGCATATCCGCCACCTGCCGCGGACCGAGGTGCTGAACATGAAGCGCAAGAACATCGAGCGGCTGTGGATCGAGGTGAGCGGCCACGCGACGATCCGCGAGGCCGAGCCGGGTTAGCGCCGGGCCGCGGCGGCTCAGGCGTTCTCCAACAGCATCGCCATGCGCACGAGCGCCGACAGCGAGGACGCCTGCATCTTCTCCATGATGTGGGCGCGATGGATCTCGACGGTGCGCACCGAAAGCCCGAGATCGTCGGCGATCAGCTTGTTCAGCCGGCCGGCCACGATTCCGGCCATCACCTCGCGCTCGCGCGGCGTGAGTTGGGCGTAGCGCGCGGCCGCCAGCCTGCGCCCGGCGGCCGTGTCGCCGCTGCGCCGCGCCTGCGCGATCGCCTCGGCCAGGCGGTCGAGCAGAACCTGGTCGTTGAACGGCTTCTCGATGAAATCGAAGGCGCCCGCCTTCATCGCCCGCACCGCCATCGGCACGTCGCCGTGGCCGGTCATGATGATCGCCGGCAGCGCCGGATCCTCGCGCGACAGGCGCTCCTGCAGTTCCAGCCCACTCATGCCCGGCATGCGCACGTCGGCGAGCAGGCAGCCGGCGTGCTCCGGGCGGTAGCGTGCGAGGAACTCGTCGGCGTTTGGGTAGGTCTGCGCCCGGTAGCCCACCGAGCGAACCAGCATGGCGAGCGCGTCGCGCACGTCCGGCTCGTCTTCGACTACGTGGATGACCGGCTTGATTTCGGCATCAGGCATCATTGCGTCCCTCCCGCGGCAGCCAGAAGACGAAGCGCGCGCCGCCTTCCGGCGGGCGCTCCAGGCGCAGCCGCCCGCCGTGCGCCTGCGCGATCGAGCGGCTGATCGCCAGGCCGATGCCGGTGCCGTCGGCGCGGGTGGTGAAGAAAGGCTCGAACACCCGCGCCTCGAGCTCCGGCGGCACGCCCGGACCGGAATCGCTGACCGCGATCGACACCCCGTCCTCTTCCTCTATAGCCTGCACCCGCACCCGGCGCTCGCCGCCTTCGCGGCCGGCGGTGGCCTCGATCGCGTTGCGCACCAGATTGAGGATCACCTGCTGCACCTGAATGCCGTCCGCGCGCACCCACGGCAGCCCGGGCGCCTGCTCGACGCTCAGCGCCACGCCGCGCTGGCGCGCCTCCGGCCGGGCCAGGTCGACGATCTCGGCGATCAGCGGCCCGGGATCGAGCGGGGCGATCGCGGTCTCGCCGCCGGCCAGGAAGCCGCGCAGCCGGCGCAGGATCTCGCCGGCACGCTCGGCCTGGGCGCCGATGCGCTCCAGCGCGTGGCGGATCTCCTCCGTGCTCTCGCCGGAGTCGATCAACCGGCGGCTCGCCTGGGCATAGGCGGCGACCGCGGCGAGCGGCTGATTCAGCTCGTGGGCGATCGCCGAGCCCATCTCGCCCAGCGCCAGCGCCCGCGACACCTGCGCCAGCTGCTGCAGGTGCTGGCGTCCCTGCTCCTCGGCGCGCTTGCGCCGCAGCTCCGCGCCGGCGCGCGAGGTCAGGATCTGGAACAGCGGGCTCGCGAGCACCGCTTCGTCCATCTGGCCTTCGCTGAGGAAGGCCACGTGGCCGATGATGTGCTCGCCCGCCGAGTCCATGATCGGCACGCCGAGATAGCCGCGCACGCCCATGCCCCGCTCGGCCTGGAAGCGCGCTTCGACCTCGTCGCGGATGCAGCACACGCGACGGCCGCGCACGGTCTCCTCGCAGGGCGTGCCGGGCAGCTCGTATTCCAGGTTCTGTGCGAAGCCGGCCCCGTCCCAGCAGGCCAGCATGCGCACGCGGGTCACCGGGTAATCGACGCACTCGGTGATGAAGGCGTACTTGAAGCCGAAGGCGGCCGCCATGTGGCGCATCAGCTCGCGGAAGAAGGCTTCGCCGGTCAGCGGCGCGGTGGCCCGCGCGATCCAGCGCAGCATGTCGTCGGTGCGGCGGCGCTCGGAGATGTCGGCCACCACCGCCAGCCAGCCGCCGACCCGGTTCGCCTCGTCGCGTATCGCCCGCGGCGACACCGAGACCTGAAGGCGGCTGCCGTCGGCGCGCGCCAGCTCCGCCTCGAAGCTCGATGGCGCCCGATGCGCCGGATCCGGGCTCACCGGCCAGGCGCGGGCGCCGTCGCCGAACAGCGCGGCCACCGGCCGACCGGCCAGCGCCTCCGGCGCGGCCTCGGCCATGCGCGCGAACGGGCCGCTGGCGAAGCGCACGCGGCCCTGCGCGTCTAGCGCGACCACGCCCTCGTTCATGGTCTCCACGAGTTCGCGGTACTGCGCCTCGCTGGCCGCCAGCGCCTCGCCGACGCGGGCGCGCTCCTCGATCGAGGCGGCCAGGGCCAGCGCCGCCACGCCGGCGATCGACAGGTAGAGATAGAGCGAGGCCAGCCCGGCCTCCCGCCCGGCCAGGGCGAACGGGCCGTGGCCGCTGGCCGTTCCCCAGGCGGCCAGCAGCGCGGCGAGCAGCAGCAGCCCGGCCACCTCGCGCGGCCCGAAGCGCAGCGCGCCCCAGAACAGCAGCGGAAACAGCGCATAGGGCAGCGGATTGAACATGTGCGGGTCGCCCATGGCGGCGAACACCGCGGCCGACAGCCCGCCGGTGGCCGCCGCCAGCAGCGCGAGTTCCGGCAGGCGCCTGCCGCCCGGAAGCCCCCGCTCCGGACCGAGCCAGCCCGCGGCGAGCGGAACGACGATCAGCGCGCCCAGCGCGCGGCCCAGCCAGCATACCCACGGCAGGAGGCTCCGGTCCGCCTCCGCCATGGTGGGCAGCATCGCGCCGAACTCGATCGCACCGCCGAGCAGCGCCGCGCCGAAGGCCGCCGCCGACAGGGATAGCGCGTCGCGCAGCCGGGCGCAGCGCGGATCGAAGCCGAAACGGTTCAGCGCCGCCGCGCCGGCCAGCGCCTCCAGCGTGCCGGCCGCGCCCAGCAGCAGTGCGGCGCCCGCGGTCATTCCGCTCCCGAGGCCGAGCGCCGCGCCGCCGAGGAACACCGCCGGCCACAGCCGCAGGCCCCAGACCAGCAGCGCGGCCAGCGCCAGGCCGGACGGCAGCCAGATCAGCCGCCCGGTCCCCGGGCCGGACGCGATCAGCACGCTCGCCAGCCCGGCCAAGACGTATCCCGCCGCGACCAGGGCGAAGCGCAGCGCGAATGCGCCGCGGGGCGCCGCTTCGGGAGGGCGCGGCGGAACGCGCAGTGAGGTCGATCGGTCGCGGGTCATGGCCGGAGTTGCCGGGGGTAGCCCTTTCTATCAGGCCGGCATCGGGGGCGCCAATACGTAGTTGCCGAAGCCGGGTCGTTCCGCCCGCGCCTACGTATTCGCCGCAGCGCGAACCTGTAGCGGCACGAATTTCGCGGCCGGATGCGTCGGCCTAGAGTGGGCATCACGGCGAACCGGCGAAGCGAGCCAGGCGCCGTACCCCCGACCCCAACAGGAGGCCATCATGAAACCGACCAACCCGATACGACACGGACTCGCCGCGCTCGCGGCGGCAAGCGCCCTCGCCTCACCATCCGCCGTCCTCGCCGAGGAGGCCGGCCGCACGCTCTTCGTCGCCAGCGCCGTCGAGCATCCGGACGACACGGTCACCCTGCCCTTGCACCAGGGCCGCGGCCCGGACGGCCGCGCGGTCTATTACGTAATCATCGACACCTCGGACGGCAAGGACGCCGCCGCGCTCGGCGTGAATCACGCGCCGAAGCTGAACAACGCGCGCGGCACCGAGGCCGTGGTCAAGGTGACCGCCGCACCCGGCGGCCAGGTCCAGTTCCCCGGCACGGTGCAGTTCGGGCTGGCGGTTCCGGTCGCCACGCCGCCCTTCCTGCCGCCGGCCACGCCGTCCTACAAGGCGCGCGGCGAGCCCGACTACTCGCCGCTGATCCAGTTGCCGAACGGCGTGATCCGCAACGCGCCGCACGTCGCCAACGCCACCGGCACGCACCCCAAGGTGGTCGCCATCGATTATGCCACCGGCAAGGTGCGGCTGCGCATGACCAACGGCTTCGCCGGCGGCAAGGCGGTGAAGTACGTGTCCACCGACGCCTCGGTCGACCTGGCGGCGGCGCTCGAGGACGTGACGCTCGCCCCGCGGCTGAACGCCGCCCCGTTCGCCGGCGGCGACGGCACCGACTCGGCGCGGACCAGTCTCGCGCTGTTCGTCAACGGCCGGACCGGCGCGGACAACCCGCAGCGCCAGGGCGTGAATTCCGCCATCATCGACGGCCTCGACCCGCTGAACGTGCTCGCCTGGACGCCGAACCAGGGCCGCTACAGCCCGCTCTGGGACGTGTTCCCGGGCGAATGGAGCGCGAAGGCGGTGGCGAACGGGGCGAACCTGCGCCAGACCGACTTCGGCAAGGTGCGCAACCTGGCGAACGACGGCCTGGTGACCGGGCCGGGCGGAGCGCCGTTCGGAGCGGCGGGATTCATCGTGAACTGCCCTATCATCAGCCAGGAGTGAAC
>DATMWM010000115.1:0-3169 GCA_035562535.1 Rhodocyclaceae bacterium
GCTGTACACCGCGGCGCTGCAGCGCTTCTGGCTCGAAGCCCTGACCGATCGCCTGCTGACCCAGCCGACCCGCGCCCTGGCGCGCGACCTGCACGCCATCGACGAGAACGTGGTGAGCCGACTGGTGGGCATGTCCGAGACGCAGCGCGCCGCCGAGCTCCTCGCCCCGTCCGAGGAAGTGGTGAAGGGACGGGGGCTGGCAGGCAGGCTGCTGGCCTGGTCGGCGCAGCGCTTCGATCGCTTCGAACAGCGTCTGGTGCTGCAAGGCGGCGGCCACCTCGGGCGGGGCCTGGCCCGCCTCGGCGTGTGGCTGAGATTCGTCGAGTCGCTGCTGGAGCAGCCGCGTTACCTGCTGGTGCTGATCATGGCGACGATCGTGGTGATCCTATGATGAACGAGCTGTTCTGGAACACGCACGCCGCGTGGCCCCTGCTGGCGACGCTGCAACTCCTGCCGCTGCTGGCAGCCGCCGCGCTGCTGCGAATGGGGGAGCGCCCGCTGTCCCTGCTCGTCGGGCATGCCGTGACCCTGGCGGAGCTGGGTCTGGCGCTGCTGCTGTACCGCGGGCTGGACATCGCCAACCCGGCCTTCCAGTTCGCCGAACGCGTCGACCTCGTCGGCCCGCTGAGCTATCACGCCGGCGCCGACGGCGTGACCGTCCTCTTCGTACTGCTGGCGGCGCTCATCGTCGCCCTGCTGCCGTTCTACGCCCGGGTTCGCCAGCTCGCCGAGCCCGTGCGTCTGCTAGCCATCATCCTGGCGGTAGAGGCGGTGATGATGTCGATGCTGGTCAGCCTCGATCTGCTGTGGTTCGCGCTCGCCTCAATCTTCGAGCTGGCCCTCATCGGCTATCTGGTGGGGCGCTGGTCATTCTCTCCGGAACGGGCCCTGGCGATGAGCCGCTACCTGCAGTTCCAGGGGGTCGGCCTGCTGATGCTGCTCGCCGGCACGCTGGCAGTCGGCTGGGCCTACCACGACACCACCCGCCAGGCCTGGACCTTCGACCTGCTGGTCTTGGCCGCCCATCCCATCCCGCAGCAGATCGGCGTGGTGGCCTTCTTCCTGCTGTTCTACGGCCTCGGGATACGCACCCCCATCTTCCCCTTCCACGGCTGGTTGCGCCCCGTCGCTCTGCACGGCGACATGGCCGTCGCGCCGACACTGCTGCTGGGGGTGAAGCTTGGCGTCTACGGCATGGTGCGCTTCGTCCTGCCCATCCTGCCAGAAGCGGTGGCCACCTGGTATCCCTACGTGGTCGCCTTCGCCGTCGCCGGGATTTTCTACGCCGCCCTGCTGGCGCTGCAGCGCGTCAACCTGAGATCGCTCATTGCCTTCGCCGTGGTCAGCCACACCTCACTGGTGATCATCGGCCTGTTCAGTCTGGATGCCGTCGCCTTCCAGGGCAGCCTGCTGCTGGCGGTGAACTTCGGCCTCGCCACCACCACCATGCTGCTGATGACCGGCCTGGTCTACCGTCGCACGCGCACCACCACGCTGTCGCGCCTGGGCGGACTGTTCGACCGCATTCCCCAACTCGCCCTCACTTTCCTGGTCGCTGGCCTTGCCATCATGGGCATGCCCGGCACGCCCGGATTCGACGCTGCGCACCTGGTGCTGGAGGCTTCGATCCACCGCTTCGGCGCGCTCATCACAGTCACCGCGGCACTGGGCAACGTGGTGACGGCGGGCTTCCTGCTGTGGGCCTTCCAGCGGGCATTCCTGGCGCCGGCCCCGCCGGGGCAGCGGGTCGCGGTGGAGCGGCCCAGCCCGATGGAACTGACCATCGCCGGCATCCTGGTGGTGGTGATGCTGTATGCCGGTTTCCGCATGGGGCCGCTGCTCGATCTGGTGGACGCGCCCCTCAAGGCGCTGGCGATGAGGTTCGATCATGTCTGACTGGCCGCTGCTGTCCCTGCTGCTGTTGCTCTACCCGGCGGGCGCGCTGCTGGTCTGGCTCGCCCCGAATGCGCTGGCGCCGCGCGTCCTGGCGCTGGCGGTAAACGGCATCGGCGTCGCCCTCAGCCTGCTGGTGCTGGCGGCCTTCGACGGCACCCAGCCAGACTTCCAGCTGCTGGAGCGGGCGCAATGGATTCCCAGCCTCAACGTCCATTACGCGGTGGGGATCGACGGCATCTCCGTGCTGTTCCTGCCGGCGACGGCGCTGCTCTTCCTCGGCGTGACCCTCGCCTCCTGGAACAGCGTGCGCCACCTGCCGCGGCTCTACTTCAGCCTGCTGCTGCTGCAGGCCGGCGCCACCCTGGGGGTGTTCTGCGCCGTCGACACCATGCTGTTCTTCCTGTTCTGGGAACTCTCGCTGGTGCCCTTCTACTTCCTGGTGAACCTGTGGGGCGTCGGCCCGCACCGCAGCTACGCCGCCACCAAGTACACCCTGGTGATGCTGGGCGCAGGCGTGCCGCTGCTGTTCGGCTTCCTCATCCTCGCCTTCAACCATGCCGCCTTCAGCGGCGCCGGTCTGCCCGGCGGGCTGAGTTTCGACCTGCCCACGCTGTTGCGCACGCCGCTGCCGGACCGGCTGGAACTGACGGTGTTCCTCCTGCTGCTGCTGGGTTTCGCGGTGAAGACGCCTGTCTATCCGCTGCACATGTGGCTGCCGCTCCTGGCGATGGAAGGCCCGGTCGCGGTGACGGCGCTGCTCACCGGCCTGAAGCTCGGGGCCTACGGCATCATCCGCTTCGCCGTGCCGCTGGCGCCAGAGGCCGCCCAGGACCTGCACGGGCTGCTCGCGGGGCTGGGAGTGATCGGCCTGATCTTCGGCGCGGTCGCCGCGCTGGCGCAGACCAACCTGCGCACCATGCTGGCCTACGCCAGCCTGTCGCACGTCGGCCTGGTCCTGCTGGGCATCGCCGCCTTCAGCCAGCAGGGTGTGCAGGGCGCGGTGCTGCAGTTGCTGAACTTCACCCTGGTGGCGGGCGGCGCCTTCCTCGTCGCCGCCTTCCTGCGCCACCGCCTGGGGTCGACGGACATCACGGCGATGGGCGGCGCGGCAAGGTCGATGCCGCTGCTCGCCGGCTTCCTGCTGTTCTTCGGCCTGGCGGGCATGGGTCTGCCCGGCACCTCGGGTTTCCCCGCCGAGCTGCTGATCCTGGTGGCGACCCTGCAGACCCACGCCGGCGCGGGGCTGGGAGTGATCGGCCTGATCTTCGGCGCG
>DATMWM010000116.1:0-5733 GCA_035562535.1 Rhodocyclaceae bacterium
GAACCGGCTCAAGCGCAGCGGCTCGCAGCCGGTGGCCAACTTCGTGACCACCACGCGCGCCGGGCAGTTGATCCGGGTGCAGATGGCGCCGGTGTTCTCGGCGGCGCAGGAGCCGGAAACGGCAGAGGGCGGGGCGCGGCAGATCGGCGGCTACGTGCTGGTGCTGGACAACATCACGCGCAACTTCGAGAGCGAATCGAAACGCGACCAGCTCCTGCAGTCGCTCACCGAGGGCAGCCGCGCCTCGCTGGGCAGCATCCGCGCCGCCGTGGAGACCCTGGCGGACTATCCGGACATGGAGCCGGCGCAGCGCGAGGGCTTCTTCAACGTGGTGCGCGAGGAGGTCCGGCAGATGAGCCAGCGCCTGGACCAGACGGTGAACAGTTTCGCCGGCTCGCTGAAGGTGCGCTGGCCGCTGGAGGAGATGCTCGGCTCGGACCTGATCGAGGCGGCGCAGCGGCGCATCGAGGGGCGGCTCAAGCTGGCGACCAAGACCGAGGCGGTGGACGAGGCGCTGTGGCTGCGGGTGGACAGCTTCTCGCTGCTGCAGGGTCTGACCTACCTGGCCTCGCGGCTGCAGGAGGACTACGGGGTGCGCGAGGTGCGCTTCCGGCTGGCGTCCGCGGGGCGGCTGGCGCACCTGGACCTGATCTGGTCGGGCGCGGTGGTGGCCACCGAGGTGCTGCTCAACTGGGAGATCGAGCCGATGAAGGTCGGCGACGAGATCAGCCCGCTCACCCTGCGCGACGTGATCGAGCGCCACGACGGCGAGATCTGGAGCCAGCGCGAGAAGGCTGCGCACCGCTACTACTTCCGCCTGCTGGTGCCGGCCGCGGCGGCGCAGGAGGAACTGGCGCCGGAGGTGGTGCTGCGCGGCGAGAGCCGGCCGGAGTACTACGACTTCGACCTCTTCAAGATGTCCGAGGGCAGTCACGAGCAGGACGAGCGCCTGCTCGCCGAGTTGACCTACACGGTGTTCGACACCGAGACCACCGGCCTGGACCCGTCCGCCGGCGACGAGATCATCCAGTTCGGCGCGCTGCGCATCGTCAACGGCCGGCTGCTGCGCTCGGATAGCTTCGATCAGCTCGTGGACCCGCGCCGGCCGCTCGCGCCGGAGTCGATCCCGATCCACGGCATCACCGAGGACATGCTGGAAGGCCAGCCGACCATAGACCGGG
Organism: Rhodocyclaceae bacterium; assembly: GCA_035562535.1. Taxonomy (GTDB): domain Bacteria; phylum Pseudomonadota; class Gammaproteobacteria; order Burkholderiales; family Rhodocyclaceae; genus DATMWM01. The sequence continues at coordinate 1,182 of DATMWM010000116.1, forward strand.
TGCTGCCGCGCTTCCGCGCCTTCTGCGAGGACACCGTGCTGGTGGCGCACAACGCGGCCTTCGACCTGCGCTTCCTGCAGATGAAGGAGGCGGCCACCGGCATCCGCTTCACCCAGCCGGTGCTCGACACGCTGCTCCTGTCGGCGGTGATCCACCCGAATCAGGAATCCCACCGGCTCGAGGCGATCTGCGAGCGGCTCGGCATCAACGTGATCGGCCGGCACACCGCGCTGGGCGATGCGATCGTCACCGGCGAGGTGTTCCTCAAGATGATTCCGCTGCTTGCGGAGAAGGGCATCCGCACCCTGCGCGAGGCGCGCGAAGCGGCGCAGCAGACCTATTACGCGCGGGTCAAGTACTGAAGCGCGGTCAACCCAGGCCAATCCCGATGGAAGCGAAAGTCGAAACCAGCACGCCCGAGGGCGAATACCTCTCCATGTACAGTCCCTTGTCGGCAATTCTTCGCCGCGCGCCGGTGACGGTGCCGCCGGAGACCCGGCTCGAACAGGCGCTCAAGTCGATGGAGGACAACCGCATCGGCTCGATCATCGTGGCCGGCGCCGATCGCGTGCCCCTGGGCATCTTCACGCTCCAGGACCTGCTGCGGCGGGTGGCCCTAAAGGCCTGCGATCTGGAGCAGCCGATCTCGCAGGTGATGACTGCCGAGCCGGTGACGCTGCGGCCGACCGCCACCGCCTACCAGGCGGCCCTGTCGATGGCCCGCCGCGGGCTGCGCCACCTGCTGGTGGTCGACGATGCCCGCCGCCTGGTCGGCATCGTCTCGCAGAACGACCTGTTCGCCCTGCAGCGTGTCGGCGTCAAGGAGATCAGCCAGGAGATCCGCGATGCGAAAGATCTGGCGAGCCTGCAGCACTCGGCGCGCGACATCCGCCGGCTGGTGCAGACCATGATCGAGCAGGGCGTGGGCGCCGAGCCGCTGACCCACTTCATCTCGACGCTGAACGACCTGCTCGCCGTGCGCATCATCGAGCTGACCCTGGCCGAGATCGCCGTGCCGGAGGTGCGCTGGTGCTGGCTGGCCTTCGGTTCGGAGGGCCGGCTGGAGCAGACGCTGAGCACGGACCAGGACAACGGGATCATCTTCGAGGCGGCTTCGGAGGAGGAGGCGAAGGCGCTGCGCGAGCGGTTCCTGCCCTTCGCGCAGGAGGTCAACCGCAAGCTGGACGCCTGCGGCTTCCCGCTGTGCAAGGGCAACATCATGGCCAGCAATCCGGAGTGCTGCCTGTCCTTCGACGAGTGGCAGCAGCGCTTCTCGGCGTGGATGTACGACGCCCAGCCCCAGGCCCTGCTGAACGCGGCGATCTTCTTCGACTTCCGCGTGCTCTACGGCGAGGAGGAACCGGCGGAGCACCTGCGCGACTGGCTGCTCTCGCGCACCGGCGCGAGCCAGCTGTTCATGCGCTACATGGTGCAGAACGCGCTGCAGTGCCAGCCGCCGCTCGGCCTGATCCGGGACTTCGTCTTCGACTCGAAGGAGCACCCGCGCACCATCGACCTGAAGATGTACGGCTCGCGGCCCTTCGTCGATGCCGCGCGCATCTTCGCGCTGGCCCAGGGCCTGCCGCACACCAGCACGGCCCAGCGCCTGCGGGCGGCGGCGAAGAAGATCGCCTTCGCCAAGGACGACATCTCGGCGGTGATCGACGGGTTCTACTTCATCCAGCAACTGCGGCTGCGCCGCCAGCAAAAGCTTGGCGAGCAGGATGCCGGCGCCAACCGGGTCAACCCGGACGATCTCAACGAGCTGGACCGGCACATCCTGAAGGAGGCGTTCAAGCAGGCGCGCAAGCTGCAGGCCCGCCTCTCGCTGGACTACCGGCTGTGACGGCGGCCGGGTACCGGCCGCCGCAGGTGCCGCGCGGCTTCGCGCGCCGTGGCTGTCCGGCCGGAATCTGACGCGCGCACGGCCGCGGCCCGCCGCGGCCACTGGCGCGGCAACCTGGCCGCGACCGCGGCGCTGCTGGCAGTCTGGGCGGTCGCGACGTTCGCGCCGATCTACTGGGCGCGGATCCTCGACCGGATCGAGTTCCTGGGCTGGCCGCTGGGCTACTACATGGCGGCGCAGGGCACCCTGCTGGTGTATCTGGCGCTGGTCTGGCTCTACGCAGGAATCATGGACCGGATGGATCGCCGGTACCACGCCGGGCGCCGCGGCCGATGACCACGGTGGCCGATGCGCGCTTCTACCGCCGGCTGAGCCTGTACTACGCGGTCTACACCGGCGGCTTCATCGCGTTCGTCCTGCTGATGGCGCTGGCCGAGCGCATGGGGCTCGGGCCACGCTACATCGGCTACGCCTTCATGATCGCCACGGTCGCGCTGTACGCGGTGATCGGCGTGATCAGCCGCACCGCCGACGTGTCCGAGTACTACGTGGCCGGGCGGCGCGTCCCGGCGTTCTTCAACGGCATGGCCACCGGCGCCGACTGGATGAGCGCCGCCTCCTTCCTCGGCCTGGCCGGCACGCTCTACCACGGCGGCTACCAGGGGTTGGCCTTCGTGGTCGGCTGGACCGGCGGCTTCGTGCTGGTGGCGCTGTTCCTCGCGCCCTACCTGCGCCGCTTCGGCCAATACACCATCCCGGACTTCCTCGGCGCGCGCTACGGCGGCAACCTGCCGCGGGCCATCGGCGCGCTCGGCGTGATCGTCGTCTCGTTCACCTACGTGGTGGCGCAGATCTACGGCGTGGGCATCATCGCCAGCCGCTTCGTCGGCCTGTCGCTGGAGGTCGGCGTCTTCGTCGGGCTGGCCGGGATCCTGGTGTGCTCCTTCCTCGGCGGCATGCGGGCGGTCACCTGGACCCAGGTCGCCCAGTACATCGTGCTGATCGTCGCCTACATGACGCCGGTGGTGATGATGTCCTGGAAGGTGACCGGGGTGCCGATCCCGCAGGCGGCCTACGGGACCGTGCTGCGCGATCTGGGCGAGCGGGAGAGGGCGCTCGCCGCCGATCCGAAGGAGATCGAGGCGCGCGCGCTGTTCGCCGAGCGGGCGCGCGACCTGGATGCCAGGATCAACGCCCTGCCCTGGTCGCTGGAAGCGGAGCGTCGGATCCTGGCGCAGCGCATGGTCGAACTGCGCGAACGCGACGCCCCGACCCGCGAACTGGCGCAGACCGAGCGGGCGCTGATGGCCCTGCCGGGCACCCCGGCCGCGGCCCGCGACGCCTGGAGCCGGGCGCGCGACGCCAGTGCGGCGGCGGCCGCGCCCCCCGTCCCCCACGCGCAGGCGCATCCCGGAAAGGACGCGCAGGCCGCGGACGCCGCGCGGCGCAACTTCATCGCCCTGGTGATCTGCCTGATGCTCGGCACCGCCTCGCTGCCGCACATCCTGGTGCGCTACTACACAACGCCCTCGGTGCGCGAGGCGCGGCGGTCGGTGTTCTGGTCGCTGTTCTTCATCGTCCTGCTCTATGTCACCGCGCCGGCCTATGCGGTTTTCGCCAAGTGGGAAGTGCTCAGCCACGTGGTCGGCTCGGCGATTGCCGACCTGCCGGCCTGGGTGGTCTCATGGGGCAAGCTCGGCCTGGTCAGGACGAACGACATCAACGGCGACGGCATCCTCCAGTTCGCCGAACTCAGCCTCAATACCGATGCAATCGTCCTGGCCACGCCCGAGATCGCCGGCCTGCCTTACGTGGTCGCCGGACTGGTCGCCGCCGGCGGCCTGGCCGCGGCCCTGTCGACCGCCGACGGGCTGCTGCTGACCATCGCCAACGCGCTTGCGCACGACGTCTATTACCGCATGGTCGAGCCCGGCGCCTCGACCCAGCGCCGGCTGGTGGTCTCCAAGTCGGTGCTGCTGATGGTGGCCGCCCTGGCAACCTACGTCGCCACGCTGCGGCCGGACAACATCCTGTACCTGGTCGGGCTGGCCTTCTCCCTGGCGGCGGCGACCTTCTTCCCCGCCCTGGTGATGGGCATCTTCTGGTCCCGCGCCAACCGCTGGGGCGCGGTGGCCGGCATGCTCGCCGGCCTCGGCACCACCATCGCCTATGCGGCGATCACGCATCCGTTCTTCGGCGGCGGCATGCACAACGCGTGGTACGACATCAGCCCGATCGCCGCGGGCATCTTCGGCGTGCCGGCCGGCTTCGCGGCCCTGATCGTGGCGAGCCTGATCACCGCGGCGCCGGGCGCCGAGGTGCGCGATTTCGTCGAAAGCATCCGCTACCCCGCCGACGAGGAAGACACCGCCGGCCTGCCCTTCCCGCCCAGGCGATGAACCGCCCGGATGCGGCGAGTGCCGCCAGTCCAAACGGACGGCGATTCTGCTAGAATCCGCGCCTCCCGGCTTGGCGCCCGCCTTGCCGGATCGCGGAGAGGTGGATGAGCGGTTTAAGTCGCACGCCTGGAAAGCGTGTTTAGGTTAACAGCCTAACGCGGGTTCGAATCCCGCCCTCTCCGCCAGCAAGTCGATAGACCAGGCCCTCTCGGGCCGTTCCGGGTTTCCCCTGCAGCCTGACCGCCAGTTGACGCGCGCAGCGAGACTACGCCCGGTCGGGAACGCCGGCGGAATCGAGGAAGCGCGC
>DATMWM010000117.1:0-2082 GCA_035562535.1 Rhodocyclaceae bacterium
GGGCGGCTATGGTCCCTACAACTCGGGACGCGGATCGGGCAACGGCCGCATGAGCTTCGACTTCGGCGGCAGCGGCAACGGCAACGGCTGGGGCTGGTAACAGCAGTTCGCAGCACGCGCGAGCGTCCGGTGCGGGAGACCGCACCGGGCCCCGACCAGGCCGGGGGCGTCCGAACGCGTGGCGCCCCCGGGCTCCCTCCTCGGTGCAGCATCGGTGACCACCGGCCATCGATGGACAAGGGAGCACTCATTGAAGTCGTCCACAGCCTCGCTGCTTGCGTGCCTGCTCGTCTTCGCCACGGCGGCCAGCGATCCCGCCGCCGCTCAGCGCGGCGGCCCCTGGCGCGGCTGCTATCTCAACGACGGCTGGCAGGTCGAGTACCGGCCGGCGCTGGCCATCCCGGACATCGCGCTCGCGACCTTCGACCGGCGCACCGGCGAACCGGTCGTGTATTTCAATCCGCTCCAGCTGGCCTGGCTGTCGGCCCAGTTCACCGAATGGACCCACGCCCACGAATGCGCCCACCACGTGCTCGGCCACCTGCGTTTCGGGCCGATCACGGCAGCCCACGAAAGCATCGCGGATTGCTGGGCCATCCGCGAACTGGTCGGCCGGGGCGCATTTTCCGCCGCCGATGTCGAGTCGGTCCAGAACGCCATCGCCCATCTGTTGCCCGGCGACTGGCTGCACATGCCCGGCCACTACCGGGCGATCGCCCTGCGCAGCTGCCTGGGCTGATCGCGCCATCGATCCATCACAGCCGCGCCAGACGCGGCAGAGGAACCGTCACATGAAGATATTCGTAGGCAACCTTTCCAAGGCCGTCACCGAGTCGGATCTGCAGCAGGCCTTCGCCGCCTTCGGCCAGGTCGGCTCGGTGAGCATCGTCACCGACAAGTTCAGCGGGGAATCCCGGGGCTTCGGTTTCGTCGAAATGCCCGGCAAGGCGGAGTCCATGGCCGCGATCACCGGCCTGAACTATCAGGAACTCAAGGGCCAGTTGCTGAAGGTCAACGAGGCCCGGCCCAACCCGCAGGGGGGCCGCGGCGGCGGCAGGCGCTGGTAGCCCGGCTTCAGGCCGCTGCGGCGACGGCCGCGGCCATGCGGCCCAGCGCCTGGTCCAGCGTGGCGCGCGTGCAGCCGAAGTTGAGCCGGACGAAGCCCGGTGCGCCGAAGTCGGCGCCGCTGGACAGGCCCACGCCGGCGGCCTCGAAGTGCGCCGCCGGATCCTCGATCCCCAGCGCCGTGGCGTCGATCCAGGCCAGGTAGGTGGCCTCCACCGGCGTCGTGCGCAGGCCCGGCATGGCGCCGACCGCCTCGACGACCCGCCCGGCGTTCCCGCGCAGGTAATCCACCAGCGCCCGCCGCCACGGCTCGCCGTGGCGCCAGGCCGCCTCGGCCGCGGCGTAGCCGAGCACGTTCACGTGCGGCACGATGCCCCGCATCGCCTCGCGCACGCGCTGGCGCAGCGCCGGGTCGGATACCACCGCGAGCGCGCAGCCCAGGCCGGGAATGTTGTAGGTCTTGCTCGGCGCGATCAGCGTGATCGTGCGGCGGGCGATGTCCCCGCCGAGCGCGGCGAACGGAAGATGGGCGCAGGCCGGGTCGAGCACCAGGCCGGCGTGGATCTCGTCCGAGCAGACGACCAGGTCGCGGCGCTCGGCGATCCGGGCGATCGCCAGCAGTTCCTCCCGGGTGAATGCCCGGCCGACCGGGTTGTGCGGATTGCACAGCAGCAGCAGGCGCGTGTCCGGCGTCAGCGCGGCCTCTACCCGCTCGAAGTCCCATTCCCAGCGCGATCCGACACGCTGCAGCGCCGCGGTCACGACCCGTCGGCCGCTGTAGCGCGGTGCGGACAGGAAGGGCGGGTAGATCGGCGTGGCCGTGAATACCGCGTCACCCAAGTCGCCGACCGCCCTGCAGGCCACGTTCAGTCCGGTCACCAGTCCAGGCAGCCAGACCAGCCAGCCGGGATCGACGCGCCAGCCGTGGTCGCGAGCGAGGGCCTCGACCGCCGCCTCGACCGTGGATTCCGGCGGATCGCCGTAGCCGAACACACCGTGGTCCACCCGGCGATGCAG
>DATMWM010000118.1:0-7845 GCA_035562535.1 Rhodocyclaceae bacterium
CACTATGATCATGTTGACCCCCACTGCAACGCCGTCATACATCGCCGGATGCCAACTTGCTTAACGTCCCGGGCGACCGGCAGGTTGAATGCCGCAGTCGCCCGCCAGTCCGGGCTTCACAGCCGCCGATCGCTTGCCTAAACTGGCCGGCACGCCGAATTTCCGCGGTCTGACCATGCGCCTCGGACTGCCTTCCGCCCTGGTTCTCGCCTTGCTCCTGCCCCTGGCGGTACGGGCAGGCGGCGTCGCCGTCGCTGCCAACCAGGCCCTGATCGACCAATCCCGCCAGCGCTGGGAGTCCAGTCCCCATGGCCCCATGCTCGCCCGGATTCTCCCGCCCTGGGAGGGAGCCGCGGGACTGCCGGAACCGGAGTCCCGCGGCGCCGCGCTCGCCGTCCGTTACTGCACCCAGTGCCATCACCTGCCCAACCCGGCGATGCACGACCGTGCCCGCTGGCAGAAGATCGTGGATCGAATGGTCGCCCGCATGCGCGGCCAGGGAAACATGGGCAAGCTGATGAAGGAAATGATGGCCGGCGTCGATGCGCCCAACGAGGAAGAACGTCACGCGCTGCTGGACTACCTGCAGCGATATGCCCAGAAGCAGCTGGATCCGTCACGTCTTCCGGAACTGGGCACCCGCGGCCGCAGCTTCCGCGAAGCCTGTTCGCAATGCCACGCGCTCCCCGACCCTTCGGCTCATCGGGCGCGGGACTGGCCGGCCGTGGTCAGCCGGATGGAGCGGAACATGGCCTGGATGAATCGCGTGGTCGGCTCCCGCCCGGATCCGCGCGAGCCGCAGTTGCGCACCGAGGACATCGTCGGCTACCTGCAGGCGCACGCCGCGCGGCCCTGATCGGCGCGGCTCAGATCCCCTCTGCAGCGAGCCATTGCCCGATCCGCCCGGCGACCTTGCGCCAGCTTCGTTCGAGCATCATGCCGTGACCCATCCCGGCGAACACCTCCGCCTCGACGCCGTAGCTGCGGCCGGTCATCTCGACCATCGAGGCGGGGACGAGGTGGTCGTGCTCCGCGCCGAGCACCAGCATCGGCGGACGGTGCATGCGCGTTATATGGGGCAGGTTGAACAGGGTCATGTCCCAGATCGCCCGGTGGGATTCCGCCTGCATGCCTTCGTAGTAGTGCTTCAGCCGCTCCGCCGGCACCGGTTCGAAGAACAGCGCCTCGCGCAGGGTATCGAGCGGCACCTTGCCGCCGCCGAGCAGCCGGTTAAGGTCGCCGAGCAGGCCGGGTTTCTTGAACGCCAGGCCGATCGCCGAGGCCCATAGCCCCTGCGGGGGCACCGAAGCCATCAGCACCACGGCCCGGGCGTTCGCCTGCTCGAGGTACTTCTGGACCACCATGCCCCCCATGGAATGCCCGACCAATACCGGCTCCGCCGGAAGCCGGCTCACCACCGAGGCGACGTCGGCGACGTAGTCGGCGATGCCGGTGCTGTCCAGGATGCTGCGGCCCTTGCTGCGGCCGTGCCCGCGCAGGCTCACGGCGTAGCTGGCGTAGCCGGCCTCGGCGAAATAGGGCAGGAAGTACGGCTCCCAGCACCAGGCGCCGGTATAGGCGCCGTGGATGAACAGCACGGGCGCCGGACGGGGCTCCCCGGCGGGGAAGCGGGTCAGAACCTCCAGGTCGCCGAAGCGCGGTTCGATCACGGCCGGCGGCGCTATCCCGGAACCTTCATGCCGCGCTGCACGGCAGGCCGGGCGGCGATCTCGTCGTACCAGCGCTTGACCGCCGGAAACAGCGCGAGATCGACCTCGTGGAACTCGTGGCGCGCCACCCAGGGAAAGGTGGCGATGTCGGCGATGCCGTACTCGCCGGCGAGGTACGGTGCCTGCTCCAGCCGCGCGTTCATCACGCCGTAGAGGCGCCGGGTCTCGGTACCGAAGCGCTCGATCGCGTAGGGCACCTTCTCCTTCGCGAAACGCAGGAAATGGTGGGCCTGGCCGAAGCCCGGCCCGATCGAGGCCATCTGGAACATCAGCCACTCCAGCGCCTCGTACTTCCCGCGGACGCCCTGCGGAAGGAATTTCCCGGTCTTGGCCGCCAGGTAGATCAGGATCGCGCCGGATTCGAACACGCTGATCGGCTGGCCGTCCGGTCCCTCCTCGTCGACGATCGCCGGGATCTTGCTGTTGGGGCTGATGGCGACGAACGAGGGCTGGAACTGGTCGCCCCGGGTGATGTCGATCGGCTGCACGCGGTAGTCCAGCCCGCATTCCTCCAGCATCACCGAGATCTTGCGGCCGTTGGGCGTACCCCAGGTGTAGAGTGTGATCATGCGCGTTCTCGCTGTTGTTCGAATGGCGGACAGTGTAATGGGAAACCCCGGCGGTCGTGACGCCGCTGCGGCGCTCGCGCGGCGCAGGCGCTGATGGCCAAGTGGCTGGTCGTCCTGGCGGTCACGGTGATCGTGGCGGCCATCTTCCTGCCGCGTCTGCTCGCCTGGATGCGGATGGGGCGCCTGCCGGGCGACGTCACCGTGCGATTTCGCGGCCGGGACTACTTCCTGCCTTTCGCCACGATGCTCCTGCTATCGCTGCTCGCCACCCTGCTGCTGCGCTTCCTCTAGTCCCGCCGCGCCGCGCACCTCGACGCTCACCGCGTCCAGTTCGCGGCCGTCGGCATCGGTCAGCACCAGCCGGTGCCTGCCCGGCCGGGGGGTCCAGGCCGCGCGGCCGCCGTCCGTGTCGATCACCCGGCCTGCGTCGAGCCAGACCAGTCCGGCAGCCCGCGGCCTCGCCTGCAGCACCACGCGCTGGCGGTCGGCCGGAATGTCCGGGTCGAGCGCGAGGATCGTGCCTTCGGGCGGATAGGCGATACGCGGAACCGGCCCGCGATCCTCCGGCAGGACCTCGATGCGCCCGGTTTCGGTACCGGCGAGGAACCATTCTCGGCGCGCAGCTTCGATCTGCGGAACGTAGCTCACCGCTTTGGCGACCACGCCGGCGGGCGGCTTCGGCGCGACAGAAGGCTGCGCGGCATGCAGGAAATGGACGATCTCGCGCCATACCGGCGCAGCCCCGGACACCCCGGAAACGTCCCGCATCGGGCTGCCGCCGAAGTTGCCGACCCATACCCCGACCGTGTAACGGTCGGTGAAGCCGACGCACCAGTTGTCCCGCATGTCCTTGCTGGTGCCGGTCTTGACCGCGCTCCAGACCCGGGTGGCGAGAGGATTCTCCAGCCCGAAGACCGGCGCTCGCGCGGCCCGGTCCGCGAGGATGTCGGCGACGATGAAGGCGGCGGCGGCGGACATCGCCCTGCGGCCGGGAGCGGCGCCATCTGCTGGCTTGAAGCTCACCGGACGCAGTTCCCCGCCGTTGGCGAGCGCGCGGTAGGCGTTGGTCAGCGCCAGCAGGCTCACGTCGGCCGAGCCCAGGGCCAGGGCCGGACCGTAGTAGTCCGCCGGCCGGGTCAGGCTGCTCAGGCCGAAGGCGAGCAGACGGCCGTGGAAGGCATCGATGCCGACCAGTTCGGCCGTGCGCACCGCCGGAACGTTCAGCGAGGCGCCGAGCGCCGTGCGCAGGCTGACCTTGCCGAGATAGTGCCGCTCGTAGTTCTGCGGGACGTAGAGGCCGACCGGGGTGGCGAGGCTCAAAGGCGAGTCGTCCAGGACCGATGCGGCCGTGAGCATTCGCCGCTCCAGCGCCAGCCCGTAGAGGAAAGGCTTGAGCGTGGAACCCGCCTGGCGCAGCGCGGCCACACCATCCACTTGTGCGGCCCGAGACAGGTCCCCGCTGGAGCCGACGTAGGCCAGCACCTCGCCGCTGGCGTTGTCCAGGACCAGCACCGCGCCGTCCTCGACGTTGCGTCCGGAAAGCTCGCCCAGGTGGCGGGTCAGCGCATCGACCGCGAACCGCTGCAGGCGCGCGTCCAGCGTGCTCGTCACCCTGGACCCGGGCTCGGCGAGCAGCCTGCGCGCCAGATGCGGCGCCAGATCGACCTCGGGATCGATGCGGTAGCGGCCGGACAGGGCCGCCACGGCGAGCGACTCGATGCGCTCGCAATCGCCGGCGAAGCCGGCCTGCGCCGCCACCGTGCAGGCGCGCCGGCCGACCAGGGCCGGCGCCGCGTTCGGCGCGCGCAGCAGCGCCGCCAGGATCACCGACTCGGCCTCGTCCAGGCCGCTCGGCGCCTTGCCGAACAGGCCCCGGGCCGCCGCCGCCACGCCCTGGAGTTCGCCGCGGAATGCCGCGAGGTTGAGGTAGGCCTCGAGGATCTGCGCCTTGGTCCAGCGCCGCTCCAGTTCGCGCGCCGCCATCGCCTGGTCCCATTTCTGCTCCAGGCTGCGCGGCGCTCCGCGCGCTCTCAGCGACTCGTCCAGCATCGCAGCCAGTTGCATCGACAGGGTGCTGCCGCCGCGCGGGCGCCGGCCGTCGAGTCCGCGCTGCAGGTTGTCCCACAGCGCGGCGACGAAGGCCTGCCAGTCCACGCCGCCGTGCTCGAAGAACCGCCGGTCCTCGGAGGCGACCAGCGCCTCCTTCAGCCGAGGCGAAAGCTCCTCCAGCCGCACCCAGTCGAGCCTCCTGACCCCGGGGTCGAGCCGCACGCTGGACAAGGGCTCGCCGCGCCGGTCCAGCAGCCAGGCCTCGGAGGACGCGAAGCCGGCGCGCACCGCCTCGTAGTCCGGCGGCGGGCCGCCGGCGAGGACCGGGCCCGCGATCAGGCTACCGAGCAGCGCAAGCCGCAGTTGCCGGATCACGGCCCGACCATCACCGGTTGATTCGGCAACTCGCCGAACATCTCGGGCGCGTAGAGCGCCTCGACGCGGGTGGGCGGCAGGCGGAACTCGCCGGCGGCGTTGAATCGCACCGTGTATTCCAGGCTCCACCGGCCCTTGGGCACGAAGGCGTAGTAGGCGCGGAAGGCGTCCGGGGCGCGTTCCTCGTAGGCAGGCCAGGGGCCGTCCGGACGCTTTTCGCCCTTGCGCAGCAGCGCCGAATCGCGGCCCAGCCCGGTGCCCAGGATCTGGCTGCCGGCGGGCACCGGATCGCTCACCGCCACCCAGGTCATATCCGCCTGCGCGTCCAGATCCAGGCGCACCCGCGCGACGTCGCCCCGGCTCCAGATGCCCTTCGCCGCCTGCTCCACCGGGGTCACGGTCCGGGCGATCCGGTAGCCGCTGGAAAGCGGCGCCGCGAGCGGTATCGCCGCCAGGCTGCGGACGCTGACCCAGGGCCGGCCGCTGCCTTCCTGGCGCACGGCGAGGCTGGACTCGCCCGCGGCCGGCCAGGGCAGCGGCGCCGGCGCGCCGGCATCCGCCCCGGAACCATCCGCGGTCCAGCGACGCTCGATCCGGTTCCCGCCGAGCGTCGCCACCGCGACGCCCTCGACCGGCTCCTTCTCGAAGCGCGCCGAGAACGCCGCCAGCGCCAGGCTGCCCCAGGCATTGGCCACGGTGGTCGCCCAGTGACCGCGCTGTTGCCTGCCGACGAGGCCGCGTACCAGCCGCGGCACATCCGCCTGCCAGGAAGGGTCGTCCAGCGCGGCGAGCAGCAGGCGGGCGGCATTGGCGTCGGTGGAGACCATCAGCCACCACAGCGCGTCGCCGCGCTCGGTGGAAAAGCCCAGGGTGGTGCCCTGCAGGTTCAGCCTCGCGCGCAGCAGGTTCCCGGCCTCCTTCAACCGCTCGTCGCGCTGCGGCAGCGCGGGCGAGCGCGCCAGGATGCCCTGCCAGTCGAGCAGGGCCGAGGTCGGCCACAGGTTCGGCTCGATCGAGAAGGACTCCAGCCACTGCGGCTGCACCGGCTCGCCCTGCCGCGCAAGCGCGTCCAGCGCGGCGAGTTTGCGCACCGCCAGGTCGGCGACCGGCAGGTCCGGGCGGCGCAGGATGCGGCCCTCGACGAAAGCCTTGAGCCCCTCGACCATGCGCGCGCGCTCGGCGGCCGGCAGCGCGAGTCCCGCGGCCTGGGCGACCGAGAGCAGGTACGCGGTGAGCACCTCGCTGCCCTGGTCCATCGAGGGAAAGTATTTCGCCAGCCCGTCCCGGTCCAACTGGCCCGGCAGGTCCGCGCCGAACCGCCGCCAGCGCTCGGCGTCGCCCAGGGCCACCGCCTGCGAGGCGCGCTGCTCGAGGCAGGTAAAGGGGTAAGACGCCATGAAATCCCGCACCCCGGAAAGCCCGCCGGCCAGCGTCCTCTCGAATTCCACCTGTACGCCGCCCAGGCCGGGCAGCGCGCCGGCCGGGGCCTGCACCGTCATTTGCAGCGGACGGTCGACCCGGGCGAGCGTCGCCTGAACCGTGCGCACCGGCACCGCGGGTTCGACACGCTGGGACACCTTCATCGTGTCCGCAGGCTTGCCGGCCCCGGACTCGGCTTTGACTTCCCAGTCCAGCCGCCGGGCCTGCGCCGGGACGCTTACCTCCCACCCGGCCTCGCCCGCCTCGCCGGCGGCAAGCCACAACATGCGCGCTGGAAGCTGCGCCGGCTGCCCGGCCGGACCGGCGCCGGGGGTGGACAGGGCGGCCGAAACCTTGACATCGAGCGCCTGCGCGCCGGCATTGCGCACGGTGAATTTCGCCTGCAGCCGGTCGCCGTCGCGCACCAGCGCGGGCAGGCCGGAGACCAGGATCAGGTCCTGGCTGGAGCGCACGGTCGCCGCGCCGGTGCCGAACAGGTCGTCCGGGCCGTCCGCCACGGCGACGATGCGGAAGGCGCTGATCGAGTCGTTCAGCGGCACCTCGACCTCGGCCGCGCCGTTCGCGTCCAGGGCGACCCGGGCGCGCCAGGCGAGCAGCGTGTCGAACAGCTCGCGCGCGGACTGGCGCCCGCCGCCGCCGCCGGCCGGCAGCGCCTTGCGGCCGTAATGGCGCCGGCCGACCACCTGGGTCTGCGCGGTCGAGGTCTCCACCTCCAGCCCGCGGCGCTTCATCATCGCTTCGAGCAGCTTCCAGGAGTCGTTCGGCAGGAGTTCCAGCAGGCCCTCGTCGACCGCCGCCAGCGCCACCTCGCTGCCCGCGGGCGGCGGCCGGCCGTCGCTGCGCCTGACCTCGATGCGCACCCGGGCCTTGTCGCGGACCTTGTAGATCTGCCGGTCCGGCGAGACCCGCACCTTCAGCTCGCGCGCCGCCCAGCCCACGTCGATCTCCGCCAGCCCCATCCTGAAGGCCGGCTTGCCCAGGTCCACCAGCGCGGTCGGCTTCACGCCCTGGACCCGGCCGCGGACCGCCAGCGCCGACACATAGACGTTCGGTGCGTAGGCGCCCTTGACCGGAACCTCGATCACCGGCTTGCTGCGGCTGACCCGCCGCACGAAGGTCTCGGCGACGCCCTCGCGCTCCAAGGTGACCAGCACGGTGGCCTCGCGGAAGGGCATGCGCAGCTGGAAACGGGCGGTCTCGCCCGGCTCGTAGCGCTTCTTTTCGGGCAGCAGATCGATGCGGTCATGGTCGCCGCCGTCGAACCACAGGTCGCCGCCGGCCGCCACCCAGATCTCCCGGTGGGCCACGCTCGGCCTGCCGGCGGCATCCCGCCCGACCGCGCGCACGATCAGGTTGCCCGAGCGCGGCGCGCGCACCTCGCACACCAGCAGGCCCCGAGCGTCGGTGGTGCCCTCGCAGGCCGGGGCCAGCCGCTTCACCTCCGCATTGTGCTCGTAGGCGTAGAAGCCGCCGAGCACGCGGCGGCGATGGCTGTAATGCTCGCGCAGCAACAGGTCGCTGGCGACCGGCACCCCGGCCACGGGCTTGCCGGCGAGGTCGAGCGCGAGGATCTGGAAGCGCAGGTTCTCCGGCGTGGCCACCCAGGAGTCCGGCTTGATGCCGACGACGATTCCGGCCGGCCACAGGCCGAGGCGGGTGGCGCTGGTGGCGGTCTCCCCGTT
>DATMWM010000119.1:0-2034 GCA_035562535.1 Rhodocyclaceae bacterium
AGCTACAGCAGCCTCCACTATGGCGCGGAGCAGGAGGGCGCCACCGTCGACCACGACGCGCGCGCGCGGACCTCCGCCGAGCCCGCGCCGGACGGCGCGGTCGATGCCGTGGATATCCTGCGCTTTCCGCGCGGCCCGGCCGCCGGCGACTGCCTGCATGCGCTGCTCGAGCGGATTGACTTCGCCGACCCGTCCGGCTGGAACGCCGCGGTCGAGCGCACCCTGGACGAGCATCCGATGCGATTGCCCGGCATGACGACCGAGTCCGCACGCACGCTGTTGCGCCGGATGCTTGCGGGCATGCTCGGCGACATGCTGTCCACGATGCTGCCGTCCGGCAGCGTCCTCAAGGGCACAAGCAGCGGCCAGCGCCTGACCGAACTCGGCTTCCACCTGCCGGCGGCGGGATTCACCGCGGAGCAGCTCAACGACTGGCTGAGGGTCCACGGCTATCCGGCGCCGCGGCTCGGCTTCGGCGCGCTGCGCGGCTACCTGCGCGGATACATCGACCTGATATTCCGGCACGCCGGGCGCTGGTACGTGCTCGACTGGAAATCGAACTACCTGGGCGATACGCCCGCCGACTATGCCGGCGACAAGCTGTCCGCAGCGATGCAGACGCACGGCTACCATCTGCAGGCGCTCATCTATGCCGTCGCGCTCGGCCGGTATCTGTCGCGCCGCGTGCCGGACTACGTGTCCGAACGCGACTTCGGCGGCATCCTGTACCTGTTCGTGCGGGGCGTGCGGCCCGGCTGGTCCGACCGCACCGGAGCGCCCGCCGGCGTCTGGTTCCACCGCCCCGCGCAAGGGACGATTGCCTCGCTGGACGCGCTGCTCGCCGGGCCGCTCCCGGCCCTCTCGCCATGAACCCCTCCCAGCGCGGAACCGGCGCGGAGCACGACCTCGCGCAGGGATTCTCCACTCACGTCGCCGCCTGGGCGCGGGACAGCGGCGCCGCGCCGGACGCCGTTGCGGTGCTCGCCGCGGCGGCCGGGCGGGTCAGCCTCGCCACTTCGGAAGGGCACGTCTGCGCCGCGCTGGTCGAGATCGTGCCGCCGGGCATGTCCGTCAGCGAAATGCGATCCGCCCTGCTCGCCTCCGGCATGGTCGGAACGCCGGCGGACGAACGGCCGCTGCCCCTGGTCCTGGACGAGCGGGACCGGCTCTATCTGCGCCGCTATTTCGACTACGAGCGCCGGCTGGCCAGCTGCCTGATGCGCCGTGCGCGGCGCGAACCGGCCCTGCAGGTCGACGAGGGTGCGCTTCGCGCACGGCTCGACGCCCTGTTCGGCGCCCGGGCGGAACCGGACTGGCAGAAGCTGGCGGTCGCGCTGGCCATGCAGCGGCGGTTCGCGGTCATCAGCGGCGGCCCCGGTACCGGCAAGACGACGATCGTCGCGGCGCTGCTGGCCTGCATCCTGGAGGAGCATCCAGATGCCCGCGTGGCATTGGCCGCGCCGACCGGCAAGGCCGCGGCGCGCATGCTGGAGGCAGTGCGACTGCGCGCGCACGCCCTACCCGCGCACGTGAGGGAACGGCTGCCCGGCGAGTCCCACACCGTCCATCGCCTGCTCGGCCCCACGGGCGACCCGGGCCGCTTCCGCCACCATGCGGACAATCCGCTTGCGCTGGACGCGCTGGTGGTCGACGAGGCGTCGATGCTGGACCTGGCCCTGGCGGTGCGGCTGAGCGAAGCGGTGCCGGAGGACGCGCGCCTGATCCTGCTGGGCGACAAGGACCAGCTCGCCGCGGTGGAAGCCGGCGCCGTTTTCTCGGAACTCGGCGCCGACCCCTCGCTGACCCGCTCTCGCGTCGAAAGCCTGTCCCGGGTTGCCGGCATCTCCGCGGCGGAGATCTTGCCGCCGGCGCAGGGGCGCGCCTCGCCGCTCGCTGACACCGTGGTGTGGCTGACGCGCAGTCACCGCTTCGCCGCCGACTCGGGCGTCGGCCGCCTGGCGGCCGACGTCAACGCCGGGGAGGCCGAACGGGCGCTGGCCTGGCTGCGCGGCGCGACCGACGACGCTGTGCGAT
>DATMWM010000120.1:0-15337 GCA_035562535.1 Rhodocyclaceae bacterium
CCTGAAGTGGAATAACCACTTCAGACGACCGCAAGAATTATGTCGAGTCCGTGCAAGAATCAGTCGCTGGGAAGGCTCCTGTAGCGCCGCTTCCATGGCATGCCGCTGCTGCTACTCTACATAATCGAGCAGTCCGCATAATCGGCCGGACCGGCCACGGATTCAGGGGGTGGCGAACCCGTGCCCCACGCTCAGTCGTCGCGTGGCACCGACGAACGCGCCGCGGGCGGGTGCCACTGCGCGACGTGCCGGAATCGCGACACCAGCAGGAAGGATTCGACCTGCAGTTCCACCACCGCGCAGGACGTAGAGGCCGCGAAGTCCGCAAGCTGCGGATGGCGGGCGAGGTAGCGGGGGAGCAGTTCCGACCTTGCGACCGCGCCGGCCTCGCGCGCCCGGGCGATCACCGTCAGCGCGACGGCGTCCTCGGTGTCCGAGCCGCGGTTTCCCCGGTCGTCGATCAGCAGCGCCACCCGCGGGTTGGCCTGGAGGTTGGCGAACTTGCGTGTCCCGCGCTCGGTCAGGACCACCAGCCGATCCAGGTCGTCGCTGGCGGCGAAGGCCATCAGGCTGGTGAAGGGCTGGCCCCGGTCGTCGGTGGCGAGCACGGCGTAGCGCTGGCTCGCGAGGAGCGCGCGCAGGGCGGGGCGGATGTCGTCGTCGGTGGTCATCGGGAAGGCGGGCGCGGTGGGCGGGTTGCGGGGTATATTGAGGCATGCCCGCACCGAAGCACGCAAGCGCCGATGAAGATACTGACCCTTGTCGCGGTCCCGTTGCTGCTCGCCGCGGCGCTTCCCGCCATGGCGATTGAAGAGCCGCCCTACACCGTCCTTCAACGCCACGAGGGTTTCGAAGTGCGGCGCTACGAGCCCTACCTGGTGGCGCAGACGGTGGTGCAGGCCGACGCCGAGGCGGCGGGCAACCGCGGTTTCCGCGTCCTTGCCGGCTACATCTTCGGCGCCAACAAGGGAGCGCGCCGCATCGCCATGACCGCGCCCGTCGCCCAGGCGCCGCTGCGCATCGCCATGACCGCTCCGGTGGCGCAGAGCGGTGGCGGCGACGGCAGGCAGGTGGTTCAGTTCATGATGCCGAGGGAATGGACGCGCGACACCCTGCCGGAGCCGGAAGACCCGGCGGTCGCCATCGCCGAGGTTCCGGCGCGCACCCTGGCGGTGATCGCCTATTCGGGCACCTGGTCCCGCGAGCGCTACGAGCAGCAGCTCGCGACGCTGCGCGAGGGCCTGGCGCGGGCCGGGCTGCGGGCGCGCGGCGAGCCCGTCTGGGCGCGTTACGATCCGCCCTGGAAACCCTGGTTCCTGCGCCGCAACGAGATCTGGATCGAAGTCGACTGAGCGCACGGCCTGGCTGGAGGCTTGGGCGCGGCGGCTGGAGGGCCTGGCGCTGGAAGCTCCGATCGAGGTCGGCGACTACTGATGTCCGCCCGCCCATGCTCGGGCTGTATCGCCGGGCGGAGCATCCGCAGGTCGCTGTCTTCACCGCGGTTGTAGTCCCTCCGCTGGTCGGTAGTTCGGGAGTTCGCGTTCGCTGGGTTGGAAAGGCGAAGTTCGACGCCAAGTCGGCCCCGAGGGCCGCTGACTGCTCGGATCCTGCCGCACATTGGGAACCGGCCGTCTGACCGGATTGGTCGAGGCGCGTGATTCCACGGCTCCCGGTCCGGAGTCGGCTCAGTGGAAGGGAAGCGCCGTCGGTGGTCCCGCTCGCTTCGAGCGACCGCCGGGCCTGGGCAGTCGATCCTCCCCGGGCTGAGCCGGCCGCCGCCGGGTCGGCCACGGCTGCCGTCCATTGCCGCCTGAAACTGTCGTTCGTGGATGCGCGGTCCGGCCACTTTCGAGGCTGCACCCGTCGCCGCCATAGCCTTTCTGCCGAGAGCCCACTTGCATTCTGCCTTCGCCTCCTGAACAATAACCAAGTGCTTGCTTGCGTAAAATATAATCACGCATTCTCGGAAACCCGCCCATGAACCCGATCACCCGGAACAGCAACAGCCCGTACCCGCACCTGCTCGCCCCGCTCGACCTCGGCTTCACCACCCTTCGCAACCGCACGCTGATGGGCTCGATGCATACCGGGCTGGAAGAGGAGAAGAACGGCTTCGAACGCATGGCCGCGTTCTATGGCGAGCGTGCCCGCGGCGGCGCCGGCCTGATCGTCACCGGCGGTTTCGCGCCGAACCTAGCCGGTCGCGTCTATCACTTCGGCTCGCAGCTCTCGTTCCCATGGCAGGTCGGCAAGCATCGGCTGATCACCGACGCGGTGCACGAGGAAGGCGGCAAGATCGCGCTGCAGATTCTGCACACCGGCCGCTACGGCTACCACCCGCTGTGCGTAGCGCCGTCGAAGCTGCGGGCACCGATCAACCGCTTCACGCCGCGTGCGCTGACCCAGTGGGGCATCCGCAAGACCATCGGCGACTATGCCCGCTGCGCGCGCCTGGCGCAGAAAGCCGGCTACGACGGCGTCGAGATCATGGGTTCCGAAGGCTACCTGATCAACCAGTTCATCGCGCCGCAGACGAACAGGCGCACCGACCAGTGGGGCGGCTCGTTCGAGAACCGCATCCGCTTCGCAGTTGAAACCGTGAAGGCCACGCGCGAGAAGGTCGGGCCGAACTTCATCATCATCTTCCGCCTCTCGATGCTCGACCTCGTCGAGGGCGGCAGCACCTGGGACGAAGTGGTGCAACTCGCCAGGGCCGTCGAGGCCGCCGGCGCGACGATCATCAACACCGGCATCGGTTGGCACGAGGCGCGCATTCCGACCATCGCGACGATGGTGCCGCGCGCCGCCTTCGCCTGGGTGACGAAGCGCCTGATGGGCGCGGTGAAGATCCCGCTGATCACGACCAACCGCATCAACACCCCGGAGCTCGCCGAAGATGTGCTCGCCTCCGGCTGCGCCGACATGGTCTCGATGGCGCGCCCCTTCCTCGCCGATCCGTACTTCGTGAACAAGGCCGCTGCCAACAAGGGGGACGAGATCAATACCTGCATCGCCTGCAACCAGGCCTGCCTCGACCACATCTTCAACGGCAAGCTGACCTCGTGTCTGGTCAACCCGCGAGCCTGTCACGAGAGCGAGCTGACCATCACCAAGGCCGATATCCCGAGAAAGGTGGCCGTCGTGGGCGCCGGCCCCGCGGGACTGGCCTGCGCCACCACCGCCGCCGAGCGCGGCCACGACGTGACCCTGTTCGAGGCGGCAGATCGCATCGGCGGCCAGTTCAATATCGCCAAGCGGATTCCCGGCAAGGAGGACTTCAACGAAACGCTGCGCTACTTCGGCCGACGCATCCAGACCACCGGCGTGACGCTCAAACTGAACCGGCGCGTTGATGCCGAGGTCCTGAAAGCGGGCGGTTTCGACCATGTCGTGCTGGCCACCGGCATTGTGCCGCGGACGCCGCCGATCCCAGGCATCGAAAGCGAAAAAGTCGCCAGCTACCTCGACATCGTGGAAGGCCGCAAGGTGGCCGGCAAGACGGTGGCGATCATCGGCGCCGGCGGCATCGGCTTCGACGTCGGCGAGTTCCTCACGCACTCGCATGACGAGCGCAGCGAGGAAGAGCGCTTCAACAGCGAGTGGGGCATCGACACCGGTTACGCCAATCGTGGCGGCCTGAAGCCGGCAGTCGACGAGAAGGCGCCGCGCAAGGTCTTCCTGCTCCAGCGCAAGGCGTCGAAGGTCGGCGACGGCCTGGCCAAGACGACGGGCTGGATCCGCCGTACGCTGCTGAAGAAGCGCGGCGTGACGATGATCCCCGGCGTCAGCTACGACCGAATCGACGAGGCTGGCCTGCACATCACGGTCGCCGGCGAAGCGAAGCTGCTGCCGGTGGACACCATCGTCGTCTGTGCAGGACAGGAATCGCGCCGCGAACTGCTGGCACCGCTGCAGGCTGCCGGCATTCCCGTGACGCTGATCGGCGGTGCCGACGTGGCGGCCGAACTTGACGCCAAACGCGCCATCGACCAGGGCACGCGCGTCGCTGCAGAACTCTGACCGCCATGCCGCGGCGCAAGTCCGAAACCGGGCTGGAACCCAATCGCCGTGCGGAACTATTGCGCGCGGCCGCCAGGCTGTTCGTCGAAAAAGGTTTCGACGCCACCACCACGCGCGACATCGCCGAAGCCGTGGGCATGCGCTCGGGCAGCCCGTTCTACCATTTCCGCAGCAAGCAGGATCTGCTCAAGGCGGCGATGATCGAGGGGCTGGATGCCGGCAACGCCAGGCTTCGCGCCGCCATCGAAGGCATCGTCGATCCCGAGCGGCGGCTGCGCATCCTCGTACGCACCCACCTCGGCACCCTGCTCGAAGGAGACTGTCGCTCGCCGCTGCTGGTGAACGAGATGCGTGCGCTGGATGCCGCCGCGCATGCCGAGATCGTGCAGGCGTTCGACCGCTACCAGGTGCCGTGGCAGCAGACGCTGGACGAACTGGAAAAGGCCGGCAAGCTGGCCTCGGCTGCGCCGCCGGTGCGTCTGCTGCTCTTCGGCATGCTCAACTGGAGCAGCCACTGGTACCGCGCCGACGGCGACCTTTCGGTGGACGAACTCGCCGACGCGACAGTGGCGATGCTGCTGCACGGCCCCCGCCGCGAGTCAACCGATCGGGTTGATCGGTGAGCAGGCATCCGAAACCGGAAACCATCCATGCCGCCGATGGCTATCCCCTCGCGGCACGCGTCTGCGCACCGGGCGCGACGGCGCGGGGCGCCGTGCGGATCGTGCCGGCGATGGGCGTCAGCCTGGAGTCCCACGCCGACTTCGCGAACCGGCCGGCGATGTGCGGCCAAGCGGTGGCCACCTGCGATGATCGCGGCATGGGCCATTCGCGCCGCGGCAGCCGGCGCGGCTTCGACGCGGACACATGCTATCGGTCGAGACCGACGTGTCCGTTACCGGGAACGCCTCAGCCCGTGCTCCAGGCCCGTGGGCGCTTCATGCCCGCGACCTTGCAGGCCTGTCCGACGTAGCCGTAGGGAAACAGTTCGAACAGCCTGTGGCGGCCCTGGCCGGGGTAGCGCTGGTCCAGGTGCTTGATCACATGGCGCGCGTCGACCGCGACCTGGTGCGCCTCGTAGGCGCTGCGCATGAAGCGGAGCACGTCCCAGTGGTCCTCGCCGAGTTCGATCTGCAGTTCCTGCGCCAGCGCCTGGGCCACCTCCTCGTTCCAGTCCGCCGGTTCGACCAGATAGCCCTCGGCGTCCCGGGGCGGCATGGCGGTGCAAACGTCCATCGGATCTCCTCCTCTTGGCATCCCATCGGGCTTATATATCACGCCGTGAGATTATTGAACAGCTGTTATAGTGGTGTCAATGGCAACCGGGATACGACCATGAGCGATGCCCCTTTCGGCAAGGCGGATTTCGAAACCCTGTCCCAGTTCCGCTATCAGCTGCGCCGCTTCCTGCGCTGGAGCGAGCAGCTGACGCGGCGCAGCGGGGTCACCAATCTCCAGTACCTGCTCATGCTGCACATCAAGGGCTTTCCGCAGCGCGAGTGGGCCACGGTCGGAGAACTCGCCGAACGGCTGCAGGCCCAGCATCACGGCGTGGTGGCGCTGGTGTCGCGCTGCGAGGCGCTCGGCCTGGTCGAGCGCCGCCCCGGGCGCGCGGACGGCCGGGAAGTGGAGGTGCACCTGACGCGCAAGGGGGAGAGGCTGGTCGATCGCCTGGCCCGGCAGCATCGCGACGAGTTGATCCGCCTGGAGGGCGTGTTCGCGGTGCCCGGCCAGGAGGATCTGGCGCGGACCGGACATCCCGCCGGCGCGGCTGCGAAACCGTGATGAAGGCGCTCCGGAGCGCCGGTGGCGGCGACCGCTGGCGCGCCGCGGATTGTCGACTACACTCGATTCAGACGACCGCGCGACGGTCGGAACCCCGAGGAGGACGACGATGGCACGCGTCAGCACCTACCTGAATTTTCCGCGGACGACCGAAGAGGCGTTCACCTTCTACCGGTCGGTATTCGGGACCGAGTTCCTGGGGCCGATTGCGCGCTTCGGCGACATGCCCGGCTGTGCAGACCAGCCGCCGCTGGCGGAGGCCGACAAACGGCTGGTCATGCACGTCGAGCTGCCGATCCTGGCTGGACACGTCCTGATGGGAACCGACGCCCCGGAGTCGATGGGCTTCAAGGTGGCCCCGGGCAACAACGTATTCATCAACCTGGAACCGGACACGCGCGACGAGACGCGGCGGCTGTTCGACGCGCTGGCGGCGGGCGGCAAGGTCGAGATGCCGCTGCAGGAGATGTTCTGGGGCGGCTATTTCGGCAGCCTGGCAGACCGCTACGGCGTGCGCTGGATGTTCAACTGCGCCAGCAAGAGCTGAGCGCCGCGGGCGGGGCGCATCGGTCGGCCGGTGAGCGGCTTGTCAGAGCGATTCGCCCGGGTCCAGGCTGCACTCGCGATCGTACACGGCCATGACCGCCCGCAACTCGTCGAGCGCGCGCTGGCGCTGGGCCGGATCCAGGCCGGTCAGCTCGGCGGGAACCTCGTCGCGCTCCAGCGCGGCGATCGCCCCGAGCACGTAGCGGCAGCCGCGCCGGCAGGTCGCCTCCAGGGCGTCGTGCAGATCCTGACCAGCGTCGCCGGCGCTCATGCGTAAGTCATCCACGGAACCGGTCGGCGAACCGGTCAACCCGCCGCCTCCGCGGTCTCGAACCGGTCGAGCTTGGCGAGGAAGGTCTGGTAGTCGATGTAGTGAGAACCGTCGCAGGAGAACGTCATGTTGATCATGCCGTTGATCATGTTGATCGAGGCGTTGCGCAGGTAGATGGTCTGGTCGGTGAGCCGCAGGCGCCTGAACTCCGTGAAGATGCGGTCGAGGTCCTCCGGGCCGAGCAAGGGCTTGCGTCCTGCATGGTCGGCGTCCGCAAAGCGATCCAGGAATCCGGGATCGAGCACTTCCTCGCGCACGTACTTCTCGTAGATGAACGGATCGCTGGCGAACCAGCAGGTGAGCTGGCTGGACGAGTAGTGGATCTTGGCGTGGAACACGCCCTTGCGCGTAAGTAGAACCTTGAGGATCTGGTGGACCCGGTCTATCGAGGTGTCGAACAGGCTTTCGACGCGTTCCTGCTCGAACAGAAATGCGCGAACCGACGGATCCCCCCTGATCTGCAGCCATCTTTCCGGCATCCATGCCTCCCGAATGGTCGTTGGCGACGTGCGCGCCTTCGCCGGCCGGACCGCGGCCGGCGAAGGCGCGCCCCGGACTGCGACAATTTCGCGCAGCGCAAGTTCAGCCGTGCGCGTGCTGCACGACAGCATAATCCGATCGGCGCCGCGGCGGTAGTGGACCGGCGTCCACCACGTCGCGCGACGTCTGCCATTGCGGCGGCGCGGCCGAAGCTGACGGATCGCTTGCATCGGGATGTCGCACTGCGGCGGCCCGGCCGCGAGATCGGTTCTTTCTTGTTGACCGCGCTGCGCGGCCGGTCTAAATTGAGCGCGTCACTCGGTGCACGACATGCTTCGCGGCCGCACGATGCGGGCAAGGCGCTGCGCCGGTTTCCACTGGACACGAGATTCAACAATAACGGAGACAAACGTGTATCAGTTGCTTCAAAGGCTCACCGCAAGCGAGATCCTCCTCCGGCAGGTCCCCGCGCTCGGGCTTTCCTTTGTCATAGCCGAGCTGTTCTACAAGTTCCACAGCTTCACGCTCGAATGCCTGGCTTTCCTCGCCACGTGGTTCGCGCTCGACGCCGCCGGCCAGCTCGTCGTCGCCCGGCTCGGGGGGCGAGGCGCGCGGATCGGCGATGGAAGCTGAGGTCGCGGGCCGGGTTCCGGCCCGTTGCGGGGCAACGATAATCTGACCGGCGGTCCGGCACGGACTGCGGCCATGCGCACGCAGCGCGCGCGTCTTGCGGGGGAGGGCAGGTGCTAGTTCGTCCTATGGTCGGCCGCTGGGAGGTGCCCCGCATCGAGGGCATCGCCAGCCGCGAGTCGCGGCGCCTCGCCGTGGTGCCGGTGCCCGGGCTGTCGGGCGACCTGCACCAGGACCTCGGCCGCGATGCGCTCGAGGTCGAACTGTACGGGTCGCTGTCCGGCGACCAGGCGCGCGACGAATTCCTCAAGGAGCTGCGCACCCAGTTCCTCGCCGGGGAGCCGGTGGACTTCGTGGCGGACATCGTCGGCGAGTCCGAACTGGAGCAGGTGCTGATCACTTCCTTCGAGCTCGAGGAGAGCGCCGGGCGCCCGGAAGAGTTCCGCTACCGGATGGTGCTGCGCGAATACACCGAGCCGCCCGAGCCGCCCGGCCTGGCCGAGGACTTCGGCCTCGACGTGGACGCCGACCTCGGGCTGGACGTCGATCTGGGGCTGGACCTGCTCGACCTGCCCGGCATGCTCGCCGACGTGCCGCAGATCGGCGATCTGCTCACGCCGGTCAAGACGGCGGCCGACGAGCTGAAGACCGCGCTGCAGGGCGCGGGCGCGGTGCTCTCGCCGCTCGACGACCTGCTCGGCTGACCGGCGGAAAGCGCGCATGCCTGTTTCGTCCGACCTTTCCGCCCGCCTGGATGCCGGGTCGCTGGTGAGCACGCTGCTCGGCGCGCTGGACGGCCATGCCGGCGGGCTGAGCGCGGTGAGCGCGCCGGACGACGGCGGCCGTTCGGCCGAGATTGGCGCGGGCGCGCAGGTCGATCCCGCGGGCATACTGGAGGCGGTGCAGGCGCTGGCCGCGCAGGTCGCGCCGCAGCTCGGCGGGATATCCGCTGCCGTGCCGCAGCTTGAGGCGATCGGCGATACGCTGGCGCTGATCGAGGGACTCGGCGAGGGCGACCTGCTGGCCGAGGTCGAGGCGCTGGCGGCGCGGCTCGGCGCGGAGCTGGAAGGCTCGCGCGCCGGCGGCCTGGCGGGCGTGCTGATGCGCGTTTCGGCGCTGCTCTCGGATGCGCCGCTCGCCGCCAACCTGGGCAGTCTCGTGCAGTCGCTGCTCGCGCTCGGCCGCGTCCAGGTGCCGGGCGGCGTCTCGCGGCTCAAGGAACTGCTGCCGGCGTTCGACCAGGCGGCGCGCGCCGCGGGCGGACTGATGGCGATCGAGACCGTGCTGGCGGAATCCCAGCGGCTGATGATCCTGATGGCCGCGCAGATCGATCCGGCCGCGGTGCGCGCCGATCTGGAAGGCATGACCGGCTCGCTCGGCGACGGCCTGGCCGGGCGGATCGACGCGGTCGACGCGGCCGATGCCGCCGCGCTGGAGGCGCTGGCGGCGCAGCTTGCCGCCGGTGCGCAGCGCTTCGAGGCGATGCGCGAGCGGGTGGCGGCCGGCATCGGCATGGGCGAGGCGACGCTCGCCTACCTCGACATCGGGCGGGTGCAGCGCGAGCTGGACACAGCGGCGGCGATGCTGCGCAGCATCGACCTGGCGCCGCTCGGGCGGCTGGTGGCCGATGCCCTGGGCGGCCTGCAGCCGGTCATGAACCTGGACATCGAACACGCGCCGGCGCAGTCGATCGACGCGCTGATCGCGCGGCTGGAGGGCGAGATCGGCGTCCATGCCGGACGCATCGGCGACTGGGACGCGGCGGCGCTGGCGGCGCCGCTGGCCGGCGGCATCGAGGCGCTGATCCGGCCCCTGACGACGGTGAGCGAGACGATCGCGCAGCTCATGCTGGCCGTCCGCGGCGCCATGGAGCAGGTGCGCGAGGTCGTCGCCGCGGTGCCGCTGCGCACGGTCGCCGAGGCGATCGAGACGGTGCTCGCGCCGGTGGTGGATGCGCTGCGGCTGATTACCGAACTGGTCGGCGACATCGGGGCGGCGCTGCAGGCCGCGGCCACGCAGGCGGTGCAGGCACTCGAGGCGGTCGAGGGCACGGTCGACGGCTTCAAGCAGGATGTCGATGCGCTTTTCGGGCAGGCCGCCGGCTTCGTCTCCGGCCTGAATCTGGACCAGGTCGCCGGCCAGATCGGCGAGCGCGTGGCGGAGTTCGCGGCGGCGCTCGAACGCGCGCAGATGAAGCCGTATTTCGACACAGCGGTGTCGGCGATCGGCGCGGCCGCGGACGTGGTCGAAGCGGTGCCGTTCGGCTTGCTGCCCGAGGACATGAAGGCCGAGGTCGACGCGGCGGTCGCGCCGATCCGCGACACCGACGTGGCCGCGGTCGAGGCCGAGATCGAGGCGGCGCTGGGCATCACGCCGGACGGGAAGTTCGCGCTGCGCGGCGACCTGGAGGCGGCGATCGCCGAGGTGCAGGCCAAGTACGACGCGCTGATCGCCGTGCTCCGGCAGCACGATCCCGCTCAGTACCTGGCGCAGCTGGACGAGAAGCTCCAGGAACTCGCGGGACGCATCCGCGAGATCGCGCCGGCGATCACGCTGCAGCCGGTGCAGGACGCGATCGACCAGGTGAAGGGCGCGATCGGCGGGTTCGATCTGGAGGCGGCGCTGGCGCCGCTGCAGCAGGTGTTCGACGAGGCGCTCGCCAAGCTGGACGAGTTCTCGCCGGCCGCCCTGGTGGCGCCGATCCAGGAGCGGCTCGCGGAGGCGCGCGGCCGCGTGACCGGCGCGCTGAAGATCGAGGCGTGGTCCGACGCGCTCGACGAGCTGGCAGGCCGCGCCACCGGGTTGATCGACACGCTCGACCCGGCGCAGATCCAGCCCCGGATCGAGGCGCTGATGAACGAAGCCCGCGGCCTGGTCGATGCGCTGCCGCAGACTCCGCTCACCTGGCCGGGCGCGATGATCGCCGGCCTGGTCAACGGCCTGCTGCAGCGCGTGGATCCGGCAAGCTGGATCGAGGTGCAGCGCTGGATCGCGGAGGGCGGCGGCGCGGCGGCCCTGGCCGCGCGCGGCGAGCGCATCGCCCAGGCGGTCGGGCGGGCGCGCGCCGCGGTCGGCGCGCTCGACCTGAACGCGCTGGCCGCGCCGGCGCTGGCGCAACTCGGCGCCGTGCGCGCCGCGCTCCAGGGCCTGATCGGCCGGCTGGATCCGGGCAGCGACCAGCGCGTGCGGTTCGAGATCCTGCTCGAGCGCTACGACTTCGCGCCGCTGATCACCGCGCTGGCAGCCAATCGCGAGCGCTTCCTCGGCCGGCTGGACGAGGCGGCCGCGGCGGTCGAGACCCTGCGCCGCACCGGAGCGTCCGAGGCCGATGTCGCGGTCCGGCAGTTGAACGAGGCGTTCGCGCCGCTGCTCGGGCTGCTGGATCGGGTGCGCCTGCTGCTGCGCAAGCTCGGCCTGAGCGACGTGGACGGCGGGCTGGTCGCGATCGTGCGCTCGGTGTTCGCGGTGCTGCCGCCGGCGCGGCTGGCCGGGCTGGCCGGCCCGCTGTTCGTGGCGCTGCGCGGGCGGGTGCAGGCACTGATCGACGCGGTGATCGCACCGCTGCGCGAGGCGATCGCCACGCTTCAGAGCGTGATCGACGCGCTCGACCTGACGCCGCTGGTCGACGCGCTGCAGGCGGTCTACGACGAGATCCGCGCCGACATCCAGGCGCTTTCGCCCGCGGTGCTGCTCGCCGAGCCGATCGCGGCCTTCGGCGAACTGAAGTCGGAGCTGGCGGGCTTCGACCCGCTGGCGCCGCTGCTCGATGCGCTGGACGCGCTGCGCGACACCGCGGCGCGGGTGCTGGAGAAGCTCTCGGCGCAGCAGATGCTGGCCTCGCCGCTGGCCATCTACCGCGAGATCCTGGCCGCCTTCGATGCGCTCGACATCGGCGCGCTGCTGGCGCCGATCTTCGACCTGATCGACTCGATCGCGCGCCAGGTCGACGAGGGCCTGGACGAGACGGTCGGCGCCTTCCAGGGGCTGCAGGCGGCGCTGCCCTCCGGCGGCGGCGGGTCCTCGGCTTCGGTCGCAGTGGGGTGAGGACACCATGCCCGGAATGATCACGCAATCGACCGTGCTGCTGCTGGCGCGCAAGCGGCTGGAGCGCATCGAGAAGCTGCTCAACGGCAAGGTGCGCTCGGCGGGCCAGGTACGGGGCACGGAACGCCAGGTGCTCTACCTGACGCGCAAGGCGCTGGCGGCGCTGCGCACGCCGCCGCTGCCGGCGGTCGACCGGCAGTTCACGGCCGGCACCTTCACGCCCTGGCTCGCGGGCGGGATCTCGATGTACGCCACCGCCGGCGCGGTCGCCCTGGACTATCCGCGCGAGGCCGCGCGCCACGCCCGGGGCCAGGCCTGGCTCGGCACCACGCTGCAGGGCGGCAGCGGCGACCCGCTGCGCCAGCGCGTGCGCAACCCCTCCGGGCGGCTGCTGCTGCGCTTCGCCCAGCACGTGCGCAGGGCGATCCTCGAAGACAGCGGCATCGCCGAGGGCGACAAGGCCGCGGCGCTCGCCGCGATGCGCGCCTACGCGATCGGCCATGCCAGCCAGATCGCGGCGCGCCTGGCCGCCGCGCCCTACCTGACCGAGGTGGACGACCAGCCCGGCCGGAGCACGCCGCCGGCGCGGGTCAAGCCGGGCGCGGCCGCCGTGCGCGGCGCGATCGAGGCCGGGGTGGATCGCGGCACCTTCTTCACGGTGAATCCGGCGCGGACCTTCTGGCAGGGCTGGCTGCCCGAGCCAAGCCAGCTTCCGGACCACCTGTTCGAGGCCTACGCGGCGGCGGCCGCCGAAGTGTATGGCCCGGGCGCGCGGGTTGGCGGCGGCAAGGCCTTCGACGACGCGCTCGCGGCGGCCGAACCGCCCGAGCTGTCGGCCCGCCTGCTGCGCGACGGCTACGAGGCCTACCGCTCGCTCGCCCTCGGGCGCTACGGCTGGAGCTACGGCGACTGGCTCGGCGGCACGATCTTCATGTTCCTGCCGTTCATGCTGATGATGCCCTTCGCGGCGCTGCTGCCCAACGGCAAGGACCTGCGCCGCGACCCGGCGCCGCCCGGGCTGTCCGGCGAGCGTGCCTGGTTCGAGCTGCTCAGCTTCCCGTTCGCCTTCGGCGCGCTCGGCCCGCTGATCGTCACGCTCAAGGTCATGCTCGGCAGCTATCTGGGCGCCGGCAAGGAAACCATCTTCGCGCTGGTCAACGCGATCGTCGGACTGGTGGTCGCGATCGTCTTCTTCGCCACGCTGCCGGCCGACGTGCCGGCGGGCGTGCGCTGGCCGCTGCTGTTCATCGCGCCGCTGGTGGCGGATATCGTGCTGATGATCTTCCTGCTGGTGCGCGCCGACGGCGACGAGCGCCGCCGCCAGCTCGCCTTCGGCGCGACGATGCGTCTGGCGATGAGCACGCTCTTCATCGTGTCCTTCCTCGCCTTCCTGCACTACGGCATCGAGGGCCTGGTCGACGACGGGATCGAAAGCGGCGCCTTCTGGGGGCTGCTGGTGCTCTGGCTGGCGATGGCCTTCGGCGCCTGGCTCGGCTTCACCGCCATCCTCGTGCGCCCGCAGGAGGGCGTCGGCCCGGCGGCGGCGCCCGACCCGGAGATCACCGGCCGCAAGCAGTGGCTGCGCCTGTTCGACGACACTTCGCTGCGCCCGGAGGGCAGCGGCGAGGCGGCGCAGCCGCTGTATCCGGGCGACCTGGAGCCGGCGCTCAAGCTGGTGTGGACCGGCGCGGGCGACCTCTACATCCGCCCGGACCGCTCGGCGCTCACCTTCGCCTTCGACGCCGCCGGCAGCGCGCCGCTGCAGACGATTCCGGCGCCGCTCGCGCCGATGACCACCTCGGAATTCGCCGCGCTGCTGACGAAGGCGGTGGCCGAGCCGCCGGGCGACGCCTACACCGGCATGCTGACGGTCACCCGCCTGCCCGAAGGCGAACCGTTCGACGCGCCGCTGCCCACCGGCGAGGTTTTCGCCAATCACGGCGATCGCGAGGCCACGGCCGAGGCCCGTGCGGCGCGGGCCGGCGAGTTCCACCTGATTCCGAAGAGCGGCGAAGGCTACACGCTCTATCTGGCGCCGCGCGCCAGGCAGGCGATCGTCGCCGGGCGCGGCGGCGAGGTGCTGCTCACGCCGGCGCAGGACGCCGCCGTGGCCGCGCCGCCCGGACGGCTGCTGGCGATTCCGGCGGCCGGCTCGGCGAACGTGGTCGGGGGCAGCGGCGCCAACGCGACCCGCTTCCTGGACACCTTCCAGGTCGGCGACGTGATCGAGGTGCTCACCGCGCCGGTGCAGGCGCGCGTGGTCGTGGCGGTGATCGACGACAACCACCTGACGGTCAATCTGGCGCTCGGCGCGGTACCGGCCAACACCGCCTACCGGCGGCGGGCGCGCGATCGCGATGCCGACCTCGCCGGTCCGGGCGGCGTGCTCGCCGATGCCAACGTGCTGCGGCGGCTCGTCCCCACCGGCGCCGCGCAGTTCGAGACGATGTTCATGCCCGGTGACATCATCGAGATCCTGCCCGGCGGCGGGGCGCCGCCCGAGCGGCGCACGGTGCTCGAGGTGCTGCGCCCGGCCCCCGGCCAGCCGGCGGCCCTGCGGGTCGACGAGATGTTCTCGCCTGCGCTGCCGCGGGCGGTGCCGCCACCTCCTCCACTTCCCGCCGGCATCGCCTACCGGCGTCCCGGCCGCGTCAGCCAGGTCGGCGTCGATTTCGTGCCGGCCGACCCGACCGCGCTGTTCGGCGGGATCTCGCTGGTCGACCGCGCGGCCGACCTGGCCACGCTGCTCGCCCTCGGGGTAAGCGCGAACCTGCTCACCGACCAGGAACGGGCCGAGATCGCAGGCGGCGGCGCCGACGCGCACGCCGCGATCGTCCCGGCCGAGAAGGTGTTCCGCGACTGGAACCTGAATCACCGGCGGGTCAACGAGTGGCGCATGCTGGTCGAGGGACGCGCGCACCCGGAACCGGACACCCACGAGGTGGCCAACCGCATGGGCTGGTCGCCGCTGCTCGCGCGCTGGCTGGACATGGCGCACCGGCCCTCGGTCGACAGCCACGCGGACGTACGCTTCCGGCCGCAGGACCCGACCAACCGCGAGCTGTCCGCGGCGCTGGCCTTCCTGCTCGACCTGCCTGCGCCGGCCTGATCCGAGCGACCACTCCGACATGGCCGACGAAATCGAAACCGGCGACGAACAGGCTGCCCGCCTGGAGGCGTTCTACGCCGCGCACGGCATACCGGCCAATGCCTATGCCGCGGCGGTCGAGCGCTGCCTGGTCTTCGCCGCGGCGGCGGCCGAGGATGCGACCACCGCGCGCTGGTGCTCATACGGGGCGCGCAACATCGGCGGGCGCATCCGCGCGCTCGCCCAGCATCCGGCGAATCCGCTGGTGCTCTACGCCGGCACCGCGCAGGGCGGCGTATTCCGCTCCGGCGACGGCGGCGACACCTGGCAGCCGGTCGGCGGGCCGACGGCGACCTTCGGCGTCGGCGCGCTGGCGATCGCGCCGGACGACCCGACCGTGCTCTACATCGGCA
>DATMWM010000121.1:0-3848 GCA_035562535.1 Rhodocyclaceae bacterium
CGCTAGGACGCCGCCGCCGTCGCTTGCCGCCGTCGACCTCGACGCGCTGGTGCGCGAGGTGCTGGTGCTCTACGAGGCGGCGAAGCCGCGCGTCGAGGCCACCCTGGCGCCAGGCCTGCCGCCAGTGCGCGGCGACGCCAACCAGCTGCGCCAGGTGATCCACAATCTGCTGCGCAACGCCGAGGACGCGCTGGGCGAGGCGCAGGAGGCGCAGATCGAGGTGCTGACCGAACGCGCCGCGCGCGGCGCCTGCCTGGTGGTGCGCGACAACGGCAGCGGCTTTCCGCAGCAGATCCTGTCGCGGGCCTTCGAGCCCTACGTGACCACCAAGCCGAAGGGCACCGGGCTGGGTCTGGCCATCGTCAAGAAGATCGTGGACGAGCACCACGGCGAGATCCACATCGCCAACCGCGCGCCGCACGGCGCCGAGGTGCGCATCAGGCTGCCGCTGGCGGCAGCCTGATGAGTGAGGTGTCAGGGGTGAGGAGTGAGGAAAGCCGTACGGGAATGCGGCGCGGGAAACGCAGCCGCATCTTTCCCCTGACTCCTTACTCCTCGCTCCTCACTCCCGATTCCTAACCCCTAACCCCAGGCACTGCTCATGTCCCAGATCCTGGTTGTAGACGACGAGATAGGCATCCGCGAGCTGCTCAAGGAGATCCTCTCCGACGAGGGCTACGACGTCACCGCGGCGGAGAACGCGGCCTCGGCGCGGGCGGCACGCAATGCCCGGCGGCCGGACATGGTGCTGCTCGACATCTGGATGCCGGATACCGACGGCATCACGCTGCTCAAGGAATGGTCGGCCAACGGCCAGCTCACCATGCCGGTGATCATGATGTCCGGCCACGGCACCATAGACACCGCCGTGGAGGCCACGCGCATCGGCGCGCTGGATTTCCTGGAGAAGCCGATCGCCATGCAGAAGCTGCTGGCCGCGGTGAAGCGGGCGCTGCAGAAGGCGCCGACCGCCGCCTCGGCCGAGCTGACCCTGGCGGCGTTCCCGCGCTCGCCGGCGCTGCGCGACCTGAAGAAGCGGCTGGAGCAGGCGGCGGCGAAGAGCCGCATCCTGCTGCTCAAGACCCCGGCGGGCGGCATCGCCGAGCTGTGCGCGCGCACGCTGCACCAGCCGGGCAAGGCCTTCCTCGACCTGTGCGCCCACAGCCAGCCGCTGGACCTCTCGGCGCTGGAGCAGGCCTCCGGCGGGCTGATCTACGTTCCGGAACTGACCGACCTGTCGCGGCTGCAGCAGAAGAACCTCGCTTTCGCCGCCGAGCGGCTGGAGCGCTTCAACCTGCGCGTGGTGGCGGCCACGGTGCGCGGCCACCAGGAACTCGCCGCCTTCGCCTGGGAAGAGCCGGTGCTGCCGCGCCTGTTCGACGTCTGGCTGACCGCCCCGGCGCTGGCCGAGATCAAGGACGACGTGCCGGACATCGCGGGCCAGATCCTCACCCATCTGGTGGAGTCGGGCGCGGTGCCGCTGCGCCGGCTTTCGACCGCGGCGCTGAACGCGATGCGCAACCACGCCTGGTCGGGCGGCTACGACGAGTTGCGCTCGTCGGTGCGCTCGCTCGCGCTGGGCGCGCTGGAGGAGGAGATCGGCGGCGACGAGGTCAGCCGGCTGGTGGGCACGCTGTCGCTGGCGGCCACCGCGCTGCCGCTCGACCTGCCGCTGCGCGAGGCGCGCGAGGCCTTCGAGCGGCTCTACTTCGAGCACCACCTGCGCCAGGACAACGGCAACATGACCCGGCTGGCGGAAAAGACCGGCCTCGAGCGCACCCACCTGTACCGCAAGCTGAAGCAGCTCGGCCTGCCGGTTGGCCGCCGCGCCGAGGAGGCGGGCTGAGCGCCGGGGCCGCGGCGGCCCGGCCCGGGCGTAGAATGCGCCGAACAACAACCCGCGCACCCGCTTCGTGAAGATCATCATCCTCGGCGCCGGCCAGGTTGGCACCTCGGTCGCTGAAAGCCTCGTTTCCGAGGCAAACGACATCACGGTCGTCGATACCGACATCACGCACCTGCAGGCGCTGCAGGACCGGCTCGACCTGCGCACGGTGGCCGGCAACGCCGCCAGCCCCTCTGTGCTCAAGGCGGCCGGCGCGGAGGATGCCGACCTGCTGATCGCGGTCACGCAGAGCGACCAGACCAACCTGTGCGCCTGCCGCACCGCCGCCACGCTGTTCAACCTGCCGACGCGGATCGCCCGGCTGCGCTCGCCGGACTACGCCGAGCACCCGCAGCTCCTGGACGAGAACAACTTCGCGGTGGATTTCTCGATCTGCCCGGAGCAGATCGTCACCGACTACATCATCAAGCTGGTCGAGTTCCCCGAGGCGCTGCAGGTGCTGGAATTCGCCGGCGGCCGCGTCAGCCTGGTGGCGGTGCGCGCCTTCGAGGGCGGGCCGCTGGTCGGCCATCCGATCGCCGACATCCGGCGGCACATTCCGAAGGTGGATGCGCGCATCGCCGCGATATACCGCAAGGACCAGCCGATCACGCCGACCGGGGACACCGTGGTCGAGGCCGGCGACGAGGTGTTCTGCCTGGCCGCGACCGAGGACATCCGCGAGGTGATGCGCGAGCTGCGGCGCATGGACAAGCCGGCCAAGCGGGTCATGATCGCCGGCGGCGGCAACATCGGCTACCGGCTGGCCAGGGCGCTGGAGAAGAACTACCGCGTCAAGGTGATCGAGGAGAACAAGCGCCGCTCGGAGTTCCTCGCCGCGAACCTCAAGGAAGCCCTGGTGCTGCGCGGCGACGCCACCGACGAGGATCTGCTCGAGGGCGAGAATGTCGCCGACATGGACATGTTCCTCGCGCTCACCAACGACGACGAGAACAACATCATGTCCTCGCTGCTCGCCAAGCGCATGGGCGCGCGCCGCGTGCTGGCGCTGATCAACCGGCGGGCCTACGTCGACCTGGTGCAGGCCGACCGCATCGACATCGCCATCTCGCCGGCCCATGTCTCGATCGGCTCGCTGCTGGCGCACGTGCGGCGCGGCGACGTGGCCGCCGTGCACTCGCTGCGACGCGGGGCGGCCGAGGCGCTGGAGCTGATCGCCCACGGCGACGAGAAGAGCTCGAAGGTGGTGGGCAAGCCGATCGAGGAGATCGACCTGCCCGAGGGCGTGACCATAGGCGCGATCGTGCGGCGCATGGCCGATGCCGAGAAGGTGACCGTGAACTCCGGCGCCCTGCTGGCCGAGCACCACCGGGTGATCATCGCCCACCACGACACGGTGATCGAGCCGGACGACCATGTCATCGTCTTCGTGGTGAGCAAGCGCCTGGTGCCCAAGGTCGAGAAGCTGTTCCAGGTCGGACTGGGCTTCTTCTAGGCTGGCCCCGGGCGATGAACCGCTATCTCGCTGTCCTGCGGGTGTTCTCGCTGATCCTGATCATGTTCGCCGGGACCATGACGGTACCCGTGGTCGTGGCCTGGATCTACAAGGACGGCGCCCAGTACGCCTACGACGAAGGCATCGCGATCACCCTGATCACCGGCGCGCTGATCTGGCTGTTCACCCACAACCAGCGCCGGGAACTGCACATCAAGGACGGCTTCCTGCTGGTGGTGATGACCTGGACGCTGCTGCCGGCCTTCGCCGCGATCCCGCTGATGAGTTACTTCTGGCCGAACCTGTCCTTCACCGACGCCTACTTCGAGACGGTCTCCGGGCTGACCACCACCGGGGCCACCGTGCTGTCCGGCCTGGACAATCTGCCCTTCTCGATCAACCTGTGGCGGGGCGAACTCGTGTGGCTCGGCGGCATGGGCTTGATCGTGCTGGCCACGGCGATCCTCCCGCTGCTCGGCGTCGGCGGCCGTCAGATGTTCAAGGCCG
>DATMWM010000122.1:0-4125 GCA_035562535.1 Rhodocyclaceae bacterium
AGCGGATAGTGTAGCGGTGGTGCCCGGCGTCCAGCGCCCAAATCGACGGTGAACGCGACGCAATACCGCCGCGGCCGGGATGCGCTGCCTTCCGACGATCCGCTATCCGCTATCCGCTATCCGCTTCCCCAGCGGCGCCACCGCTATCACCAGTTCAGCGACCGGCTGACCGCCCAGCAGGTGCTCATCCACCACCCGGTCCAGGTTCGCGGGCGTGCAGTCGCGGTACCAGATGCCCTCCGGATAGACCACGGCGATCGGGCCCGAGGTGCAGACGCGCAGGCAATCGGCCCTGGTGCGCAACACGCCGCCCGCGGTGTCCTGCAGACCCGCCTCGCGCAGGCGTCGCTTGAGGTGTTCCCAGCTGGCGAGCCCCTGCTCCACCGG
This sequence comes from Rhodocyclaceae bacterium, assembly GCA_035562535.1. Taxonomy (GTDB): domain Bacteria; phylum Pseudomonadota; class Gammaproteobacteria; order Burkholderiales; family Rhodocyclaceae; genus DATMWM01. The sequence continues at coordinate 388 of DATMWM010000122.1, forward strand.
CGCGCACTTGCCGCCGACGCACAGGAACACGTGGCGCGACTGGGCGCCGAGCCGGAGCTTGGCGACGGCGGCCGGGAGCGGATCAGGCACGCGGTGTCAGAGCGCCTGGTCGTCCGCCTCGCCGGTACGGATGCGGATGGCGCGCTCCAGGTCGGAGACGAAGATCTTGCCGTCGCCGACCTTGCCGGTGCGCGCGGCGCCGACGATCGCCTCGATGACCTGGTCCGCGAGGGCGTCCTTGACCGCGACCTCGATGCGGGTCTTCGGCACGAAGTCCACGACGTACTCGGCGCCGCGGTACAGCTCGGTGTGGCCGCGTTGCCGCCCGAAGCCCTTGACCTCCGTCACCGTCATGCCGGAGACGCCGAGCTCCGACAGGGCGGCGCGCACGTCGTCCAGCTTGAAGGGTTTGATGATTGCGCTGATCAGCTTCATAGGGCTCTGGCTCCTCGACTCTTCGTAGTTTTCCGGCGGAGATCGCTCCAGCCAATATGCAGAAACCGTGCCGACCCGGCCCGCTGGCCAGATTCGGGCGCCCTCGCCCGCGCGCCGCACCACCTTGGAGCGCCCCGACGGCGAGATTGCGCGTCCGTGGTGCGCTTTTGCGGTGGCTTACCGCGCCCGGGCGCTAGGCCAGCCAGCGGAGCGTCGCCGCTGAGACTGCGATGATGACACCCCAGCCCAGGATATTCACCCAGATGCCGGCGCGCAGCATGTCGCGGCCCTGGACGCGGCCGGATCCGAACACGATCGCGTTGGGCGCCGTGCCGACCGGCAGCATGAAGGCACAGGAGGCGGCGACGGCCGCCGGCACGACCAGTTCGACGACCGGCTGTCCGGTGGTGGTGGCCAGCGCGGCGAGGATCGGCATGAACGTTGCGGCCGTGGCGACGTTGCTGGTGAGCTCGGTCCACAGGATGACGACCAGCACGACCACGGCCGTGACGGCGAGCGGCGGCCAGCCGGCGACCCCGCCCAGCAGTTCGCCCATGTGCAGGGACAGGCCACTGTCCTGGATCACCGCCGCGAGCGCGAGACCGCCGCCGAACAGGAACAGCGTGTCCCAGGGCAGACGCCGGAAATCACCCGCCTCGAGCAACGTGCCGCCCTGCGGCATGCCGGAAGGGACCAGGAACAACGCCAGTCCGGCCAGCATGGCGATGCCCATGTCGCTCAGCGCACCCAGTCCCGGCAAGGCCTTCAACCACGGCGATGTCACCCAGGCCACGGCCGCAGCCACGCCGATCGCGGCGACCCGCCGCTCGGGCACGCTGAGGCGACCGAGACTGCGTAGCTCCGACTGGACGAGTTCACGGGCTTGGGCGATGTCCGGCAACCGGAATGGATGCGTGATCGCGACGAGCACCCACCATGCGCCGACCAGCATCACGATGCTGCACGGCAGTCCGAATACGAGCCATTCGGCGAACGTAGGCCGCACGCCATAGGTCTGCTCCAGAAAAGCCACGGCCAGTGCGTTGGTGGGCGTGCCGATCAGGGTCGCCAAGCCGCCGATCGTCGCGGCGTAAGCCACCGCCAGCACGATCACGACCGAGAAGTTGCGCCGTTCGGCCGTCGCGTGCCCTTGCTCGGGCGCCACGATGGCCGCGATCGAGACTGCGACTGGCAGCATCATCAGCGTCGTCGAAGTATTCGACACCCACATGCTGACGAACGCAGTGGCGGCCATGACGCCGAAGACCAGGCCGCGCGCACTCGTGCCGGCGCGAGTGACGATCCAGTAGGCGATGCGGCGGTGCAGTTCCCACCGCTCGAGCGCGAGGGCGAGCAGGCAGCCGCCGAGAATCAGGAATATCGTCGAGCTGCCGTAGCCGTACCCTGCCCGCTCCACGGGAACGATGCCGAGCAGTGGCCCGGCGGCGAGGGGCAGCATCGCGGTCGCCGGGATCGGCAGCGCCTCGGTGGCCCACCAGACCGCCATCAGCGCGGCGAGTGCGGCCGCCCGCCAGGCGGGTGGCGCAAAGCCCGCGGGCTCGGGCAGCCACAGCAGCGTCACGAACAGGCCGAGCCCGAGCCAGAGACCGACTCGTTGCGCGGTCGAGCGAGGGGCGGATTGGTTCATCGGAGCCGGCTCGGGAGCGGTTCGAGGCATCATGCCACACCGACCGACGACGCTTTCGCGGGCCCCGAGGTGCCCGTCGGTTCTTCCTCGGCGACCGCGGTCCGTATATAAAGCCAGCGAACATGACACAGACCATCGTCATCGTCGGTGCAAGCCACGCCTCGGTGCAGGCCATCGACACGCTGCGGCGCGAAGGGCATGCGGGCCCGATCGTGCTGGTCGGCGACGAGCCGCACCTGCCGTACAACCGGCCGCCGCTGTCGAAGAAGTTCCTGTCGGGCGAGCTCGAGCGGGAACGGCTGTTGCTGCGCAGCCCGCATTTCTACGAGCAGCACCGGGTCGAGACCCGGCTCGGCGTCCGGGTGACGGCGATCGACCGGGGTACGCAGCGCCTGCGGTTGAGCGACGGCGGCGAGCTCAGTTACGACCAGCTGCTGCTGTGCGTCGGCAGCCGGCCGCGGCGGCTGGAGGTCCCGGGCTACGATCTCGCCGGCATCCATTACCTGCGCACGATCGCCGACGTCGACGCGATCCGCGCCGACCTGCCGGGCGCGAAGCAGCTCGTGGTCGTCGGCGCCGGGTACATCGGCCTGGAGGCGGCCGCCTGCGCGCGCCACCTGGGTCTCGAGGTGACGGTGCTCGAAATGGCCGACCGGCCGATGAACCGGGTCGTGGCGCCCGAGCTCTCGACGTTCTACACGCGCCGGCACGAGCGCGAAGGCGTGCGCATCCTGTGCAATACCTCGGTGACGGCGTTCGCCGGCGAGGGCCGTGTGCAGGCGGTCGCCTGCGGCGAGCGCGAGTTTGCGGCGGACCTGGTGATCGTCGGCGTGGGCATCCTGCCCGACGTCACGCTCGCCGCCGCCGCGGGCCTGCGTTGCGACAACGGCGTCTCGGTGGACGAACAGTGCCGCACCTCGGATCCGCACGTGTTCGCGGCCGGCGACTGCACCAATCACCCGAGCGTCCGCTACGGCCGGCGGGTACGGCTCGAGTCGGTGGACAACGCCGTCGAGCAGGCGAAGACGGCCGCGCTGAACATCTGCGGCAAGCCGGCGCGCCACGAGCACGTGCCGTGGTTCTGGTCCGACCAGTACGACGTCAAGCTGCAGATCGCGGGCCTGTCGGAGGGTTACGACCAGACGGTCGTGCGCGGCGACCCCGATTCCGGCAGCTTCGCGCTCTACTACCTGGCGCAAGGCGAGCTGCTGGCGGTGGACGCCGTCAACAGCATGAAGGACTTCATGAACGGCAAGAAGTGGATCGCGGAGCGCAAGCATCCGGACACCGCCCGCCTCGCCGATCCCTCCGTGGACCTGAAAACGATCTGAGGCACCGACCATGGCCGAAATGCCGAAAAAGCGCGACTCCACCGTCGCGACGAACGACCTCTCGAGGCATTTCCTCGCGACGCTGGCCCAATGGACGGGCGGACTTTCGCCGCAGGCCTTCGGCGGCGCCTGGCTCAACGTGCTGACGCGGCTCGCGGTTGCGCCCGGCCGTCAGGCCGAGCTCGCGCGCGCCGCCCTGCAGAAGACGCTGGCCCTGGCACAGTTCTCGGGCGCCGCCTTGCAGGGCGAAGCGCCGCGCGCGGCAGGCACGCCCTACGCGAATCGCTTCGCCGATCCCGCGTGGTCGAAGTTCCCGTTCAACGT
>DATMWM010000123.1:0-4269 GCA_035562535.1 Rhodocyclaceae bacterium
GCCTGCAGGTTCGGCAGGAAGCGGCGCTTGGTCTTGTTGTTGGCGTGGGAGACGTGGTGTCCAACCATCGGTCCCTTGCCGGTCACTTGGCAGACGCGAGCCATGTCGGTGCTCCGGAATTCGTAAAGCCGTGCATTGTACCCGAACTCCGCGGCGCGGCTCAAGCTGCAGTTGCGATTGTGCAGTTGCGTCTGCGGCGCGCGTCAAAGCAGCCCGCGCTCGGCGAAGGACAGGGGCGGACCGTTGCCGGCGACGATGAAATGGTCGAGCACGCGCACGTCCACAAGCTCCAGCGCCTGCTTGAGCTGCCGGGTCAGCAGTTCGTCGGCGCGGCTCGGCTCGGCCACGCCGGAGGGATGGTTGTGGGCGAAGATCACCGCCGCGGCGTTGTAGGCCAGCGCCGTCTTGACGATCTCCCGCGGGTAGACCGAGGTCTGCGTGAGCGTGCCGCGGAATAGCTCCGCCGGCTCGATCAGCCGGTTCTGCGCGTCGAGCAGCAGGGCCATGAACACCTCGTGAGCCAAACCGCCCAGGCGCAGCCGCAGGTAGTCGCGCACCTGTTGGGGCGAGGAGAGCACGTCGCGCTTCGCCATCTCCTGGCGCAGCGCGCGGCGCGCCAGTTCCAGGGTGGCGGCAAGCTGGGCGGCCTTGGCCGGGCCCATGCCGGGCAGGCGCTGCAACTCCGCGGCAGGGGCGGCGGCGAGTCTGGGCAGGCTGCCCCCGAACTGCTCGATCAGCCCGCGCGCGAGGTCCACCGCGCTCTTCCCGCGCACGCCCACCCGCAGGAAGATCGCCAGCAGTTCGGCGTCCGAAAGGGCCGCGGGGCCCTCGCGCTGCAGGCGCTCGCGCGGCCGTTCGTCCTCGGGCCAGTCGGAAATCCCCATGACGTTCCTATCCAGTAGAATCGCGCGATTCTAGCAACGCGGTGGCGGGTCCATGGCGGATCTCAACGACAGGCGCATCGTACTCGGGGTGACCGGCGGCATCGCCGCCTACAAGGCGGCGGAACTTACGCGCCTGCTGGTGAAGGAGGGCGCTGCGGTCGACGTGGTGCTCAGCGCAGCCGGCGCCCGCTTCGTCGGCCCGGTGACCTTCCAGGCCCTGTCCGGCAACCCGGTGCGCATGGACCTCTGGGATCCGGCGGTGCCGAACAACATGGCGCACATCGACCTGACGCGCGGCGCGGACGCGGTCGTGGTGGCGCCCGCCTCGGCGGACTTCCTCGCCAGGGTGGCCAACGGCATGGCCGACGATCTGCTGACCACCCTGTGCCTGGCGCGGCCGCGCGCCACGGCGCTGCTGGCGGCCCCGGCGATGAACCGCGAGATGTGGGACAACCCGGCCACACAGCGCAATCTGGCGCGGCTGCGCGAGGACGGCGTCACCGTGCTCGGCCCGGCCTGCGGCGACCAGGCCTGCGGCGAGACCGGGCTCGGGCGCATGCTCGAAGCCGACGAACTGCTCGAGGAGATCGTCGCCTACTTCCAGCCGAAGGAACTGGACGGCGTGCGCATGCTGGTCACCGCCGGGCCGACCTTCGAGCCGCTCGACCCGGTGCGCGGGCTGAGCAACCTCAGCTCCGGCAAGATGGGCTTCGCCGTGGCGCGCGCGGCCGCCGAGGCGGGCGCCGAGGTGACCCTGGTGGCCGGCCCGGTGAGCCAGCCTACGCCGCGTCGGGTGGCGCGGGTGGACGTGACCACGGCGCTTCAGATGCGCGAGGCGGTGCTCGACCGCATCCCTGGCTGCCACGTGTTCGTTTCGGTGGCGGCGGTGGCGGACTACCGCCCGGCAACGGCCGCGCCGCAGAAGATCAAGAAGGGCGTGCAGGAGCGCACGCTGGCCCTGGTCGCCAATCCGGACATCCTGGCCGAGGTGGCGGCGTTGCCGAAGCCGCCGTTCTGCGTCGGTTTCGCCGCCGAGAGCGAGAACCTGGCCGAGTACGCCGAGGCCAAGCGCCAGGCCAAGAAGCTGCCGCTGCTGGTCGGCAACCTGGTGCAGCACGGCCTGGGCCGCGACGAGAACACCGTGATCCTGTTCGAGGACCGCGGCCAGCACCCGATCCCGCCGGGTTCCAAGCTCGCCGTGGCGCGCGAGATCGTCGCCCGCATCGCCCGCCGGCTGAGATAGGGCGCAGGCATGCACCGCATCGACGTGCGCATCCTGGACGCGCGGCTGCGCGAGAGCCCGCCGCACTACGCCACGCCCGGCGCGGCCGGCCTGGACCTGCGCGCCTGCATCGACGCGTCGCTCACGCTGGCCCCGGGAGACACCCGGCTCGTGCCCACCGGCATGGCGATCCACCTGGCGGACCCGGGCCTGGCGGCGATGATCCTGCCGCGCTCCGGCCTGGGCCACAAGCACGGCATCGTGCTCGGCAACCTGGTCGGCCTGATCGATTCGGACTACCAGGGCCAGATCTTCGTGTCGACCTGGAACCGGGGCAACGAGCCCTTCACCCTGAACCCGCTCGACCGCCTGGCCCAGCTCGTCATCGTGCCGGTGCTGCAGGTGGCCTTCAACGTGGTGGAAGAATTCGTCGAGAGCAGCCGCGGCAGCGGCGGCTTCGGCTCGACCGGGCATGCTTAGCGCGTGACCGTCGTCAAGGCGCGGACCGCGCGGGTTCGCTAGCATTTCCGGCTGTCTTTCGTTACAGCCGGAGGTTCCATGAGATCGACATTCCGCCTGCTCGGCCTGACCGTGGCGTTATCGGTCGCGGGCGCGGCCGGCGCCGCGGACCAGCGGCGCGCCGAGGACATCGTCAATGGCAAGTGCGGCCTGTGCCACGGGGTGCAGGGGGAGAGCGCGAGCCGCAGCTTCCCGCGCCTGGCGGGCCAGCACGCCGAATATCTGGCCAAGCAGCTCGCGGACTTCAAGGCGGGCAAGCGCTATGGCACGACCATGAACGACATGGCCGCCGACCTGAGCCCGGAGGAAATGAAGGCGCTGGCTGCCTATTTCGCCGGCAAGAAGGTCGGCCCGCAGAAGGTCGACGATGCCGATCTCGCGGCCGTCGGGCGCTACCTGTATCACAAGGGGAACGAGTACGCCCAGGTGCCGGCCTGCGCGACCTGCCACGGTCCGCAGGGGCTGGGCTCGCCGCAACTGCCGCGGCTCGCGGGCCAGCAGGCGAACTACACGGTGAGCCAGCTCAAGCAGTTCGGCAGGCGGGAGCGCACCAACGACAACGCGATCATGCACAGCATCGCGTCCAAGCTCACCGAACTGGAAGCCCGCGCGCTGGCCGAGTACATCGCCGGCCTGGACGGTTGAACGGCGGCGGGCGGGCCGCGCCCGCCCGCCCCTACTTCTGCGCCTTCAGGATCTGGACGACCGCCGCCCGGTTCTTGGACTCGGCGAGTTGCAGGGCGGTGTGGCCGTCCTCGTCCTTGAGGTCGGTGCGCGCGCCCTTGTCCAGCAGCGGCTTCACCAGCTTGTCGTGGCCGTTCTCGGCGGCGGCCATCAGCGGGGACGTGCCGGACTTGTTCGCCAGGTTCGGGTTCGCCCCGCCGGCGAGCAGCGCCTGCACCGTGGTCAGATGCCCGCGGTCGGCCGCCCGCAGCAGCGCGGTGCCGCCCTGCTTGTCCTTGACGTTGGCGTTCGCGCCCTTGGCGAGCAGCATGCGCACCACCTCGGTGTGGCCCTTGTCGGCGGCCTTCATCAGCGGCGTCTCGCCCTTGCGGTCGACCTGGTCGGGTACCACGTCGTGCTTGAGCAGCACTTCCACGACCTTGGGATGACCCTTCTCCGCGGCGCCGTGCAGCGCCGTGTCGCCGTAGCGGTCGGCGGCGTTCGGATCGGCGTTGAAGTCGAGCAACTGGGCGACGATCACGTGATAGCCCAGCCGGGCGGCGATCATCAGCGCGTCCCAGCCGGAACGCGTGCGGTCGTGGACGTTCGCGCCGAGTTCCACCAGCAGGGCGGAGAGGTCGGCGTGGCCGTTCTCCGCGGCGAAGGTCAGCGCCGTGCAGCCGGCCACCGTGCGGGCGTTGACGCTGGCGCCCTTGGACAGCAGCACGTAGGCGCTCTTGGACGAGCCGGCCTCGACGGCGCGCATCAGGGCGGTCTTGCCGAACTCGTTGGGCGAATTGATGTCGGCGCCCTGGGCGAGCAGGCGGCGCACGTCTTCCACGTCGTCCACCGTGACCGCCTCGCGCAGGCGGCGGTCCAGATCCTCCTGCTTCGCCTTGTCCAGCGCAAGCGCGGGGGCGGCGCACAGCAGCGCCGCGAACAGAATCGACAGGGTTCGAATTTTCATGAGCTGTTCCGCTT
>DATMWM010000124.1:0-11608 GCA_035562535.1 Rhodocyclaceae bacterium
GCGGTTGGGGTCACCCCGCAGCGGGCGGGATGCGCCGGGTCACACGATTCATTTTGGATACCCGCCGGGCGCCTGCAAGGACAATTCGCAATCGGACGCGGCGGCGGGCGGGGTTTAGACGATTTCCTCTATAATTTCCGACTCCCGCACCTCCCCGCCTTGAATCTCATACCCGACCTCCCGTCCATGGCCTGCGCGCCGCCTGCCGCCTTGCCGGCCGTCGTCTCGGCCGCGCTGCCCGCAGCGGGGTCGCGCATCGATCTGCCGCCGTTGCCGCAGGGCGCGGACGCGCTGGCGCTTGCGCAACTGGCCGGCGGCGGGCGGATGCTGGTCGCGCTCACCGCCAATCCGCTGGACGCCCGCAGGATCGGCGAGGAGATCGCCTGGTTCGCCCCCGGCCTGCGCGTGCATCTGCTGCCGGACTGGGAGACCCTGCCCTACGACGGCTTCTCGCCCCATCAGGATCTGGTCTCGGAGCGGCTGGCCACGCTCTACGAGATCACCCGCGGAAACTGCGACATCGCCCTGGTGCCCGCCACGACCGCGCTGTATCGCATGCCGCCGACCCGCTACCTGGCGGCCTTCACCTTCTTCGTCAAGCAGGGCGCCCGGCTGGACGCCGCCAGCCTGCGCGAACAGCTCACGCTGGCCGGCTACAGCCACGTCACCCAGGTAGTCTCGCCGGGCGAATACTGCGTGCGCGGCGGGCTGATCGACCTGTTCCCGATGGGCAGTGCGCTGCCCTACCGGATCGAACTGTTCGACGACGAGGTGGAGTCGATCCGCACCTTCGACGCCGACTCGCAGCGCACCCTCTACCCGGTGAACGAGATCCGGCTGCTGCCGGCCCGCGAGTTCCCGATGGACGAGGCCGGGCGGGCGCGCTTCCGCGGCCGCTACCGGGAAGCGGTCGAGGGCGACCCCTCGCGCAGTGCAATCTACAAGGACGTCTCGGCCGGCATCGCGCCCGGCGGCATCGAGTACTACCTGCCGCTGTTCTTCGACGAAACGGCGACCCTGTTCGACTACCTGCCGCCCTCCGCGGCGCTGTTCCTGCACCGCGACGTGCCCGCCGCGATCCGCGACTTCTGGCGCGACACGCAGTCCCGCTACATGCTGCTGCGCGGCGACCGGGAACGGCCGCTGCTGCCGCCGCGCGAGCTCTTCCTGGACGAGGAGCAGTTCTTCGTCGCCGCCGGACGCTTCGCCCGCGTGGTCCTTCCTGCCGGCGAGGTCGCACCCGCCGGGGCCGCCTGCGCCCGGCTGCCGGACGTGGCGGTCGAGCGGCGCTCCGAGCATCCGCTGCACAGGCTCGAAACCTTTCTCGGGTCCTTCTCCGGCCGCGCGCTGATCGTCGCCGAATCGCCGGGACGGCGCGAGACCATGCTCGAGTACTTCCGCGAATACGGGCTGCAGCCGGCGGTGTGCGCGGATTTCCGCGCCGGCCTGGAGGCGCGGGACAGGCTGCTGCTGACGGTGGGGCCGTTGTCCGGTGGTTTCGTCCTGCAGGCCGCGGGCCTCGCCCTGATCACCGAGAACGAGCTCTACGCCGCCACCGCCCGGCCGAGGGGGCGGCGCGGCGAAACGCGCGAAGCCTCCATGGAGGGCTGGCTGCGCGATCTCACCGAACTGCGCATCGGCGATCCGGTGGTGCACCTGCAGCACGGCATTGGCCGCTACCTCGGCCTGCTGCATCTGGACCTGGGCGAGGGCGAGACCGAGTTCCTGCACCTGGAGTACGCGGAAGGCGACAAGCTCTACGTACCGGTAGCCCACCTGCACCAGATCAGCCGCTACGGCGGGGCGGACCCGGACCAGGTCGTGCTGCACAAGCTGGGCAGCGGCCAGTGGGACAAGGCCAGGCGCAAGGCCGCCCAGCAGGTGCGCGACACCGCGGCGGAACTGCTGCAGCTCTACGCCCAGCGCGCCGCCCGCGCCGGCCACCAGTTCGGCCTGCGCCAGCACGACCTCGAAGCCTTCGCCGACGGCTTCGGCTTCGAGGAGACCCCGGACCAGCTCGCGGCGATCAGCGCGGTGATCTCGGACATGACCTCCGGCCGGCCGATGGACCGGCTGGTGTGCGGCGACGTCGGCTTCGGCAAGACCGAGGTGGCGCTGCGCGCCGCCTTCGTCGCCGTGGCCGACGGCAAGCAGGTCGCGGTCCTGGCGCCGACCACGCTGCTGGCGGAGCAGCACTTCCACACCTTCAGCGACCGCTTCGCCCAGGTGGCGGACGAATGGCCGGCGCGCATCGTCGAGCTGTCGCGCTTCCGCAGCGCGAAGGAGCAGTCGCAGGCGCTGAAGGATCTCGCCGAAGGGCGCGCCGACATCGTCATCGGCACGCACCGGCTGCTGCAGAAGGACGTGCGCTTCCAGCGCCTGGGCCTGGTGATCGTCGACGAGGAGCACCGCTTCGGCGTGCGCCAGAAGGAGGCGCTCAAGGCGCTGCGCGCCGAGGTCGACGTTCTGACCCTGACCGCCACGCCGATTCCGCGCACGCTCGGGCTGGCGCTCGAGGGCCTGCGCGAGTTCTCGGTGATCGCCACCGCGCCGCAGAAGCGTCTGGCGATCAAGACCTTCGTCTCGCGCTGGTCCGATGGCCTGGTCAAGGAGGCGGTCCTGCGCGAGTTGAAGCGCGGCGGCCAGGTCTATTTCCTGCACAACGAGGTGGAAACCATCGAGCAGATGCGCGAGAAGCTGGCGAAGCTGCTTCCCGAGGCGCGCATCGCGGTCGGCCACGGCCAGCTTCCCGAGCGCGAGCTCGAACGCGTGATGCGCGAGTTCACCCAGCAGAAGCACAACGTGCTGCTCTGCTCGACGATCATCGAGACCGGCATCGACAATCCGCACGCCAACACCATCGTCATCAACCGCGCAGACCGCTTCGGCCTGGCCCAGCTGCACCAGCTTCGCGGGCGCGTCGGCCGCTCGCACCACCAGGCCTATGCCTACCTGCTCACCGACGCCCATGCCAAGCCGACCGCCCAGGCCGTGAAGCGGCTGGAGGCGATCCAGATGATGGAGGAGCTGGGCTCGGGCTTCTTCCTCGCCATGCACGACCTGGAGATCCGCGGCGCCGGCGAGGTGCTCGGCGAGTCCCAGAGCGGCGAGATCCAGGAGGTCGGCATCCACCTCTACACCGAGATGCTCAAGTCGGCCGTGCGCGCGCTGCAGCAGGGCAAGGAGCCGGACCTCACCCAGCCGCTGGAGATCACCTCGGAGATCAACCTGCACGAGCCGGCGCTGCTGCCCAGCGACTACTGCAGCGACGTGCACGAGCGGCTCACGCTGTACAAGCGGCTCGCCAACTGCGAGAGCGACGAGGCCCTGCGCGCGATGCAGGAGGAGCTGGTGGACCGCTTCGGCCTGCTGCCGCCGCAGGCGCGCACGCTGGTCGAGACCCACCGGCTGCGCATACTCGCCCGGCCGCTGGGCATCGCCAAGATCGACGCCTCCGCCACGCGCATCCAGTTCCAGTTCGCCGCGGACACCCCGGTCGAGCCGGCGCGCATCATCCAGCTGGTGCAGGGCAACCGCAATTTCAAGCTCGCCGGACCGGACCGGCTGGTGCTCACCCGATCCACCGCGGACCTCGCCGCGCGCGCGGCCGCGGTGCGCGAGCTGATCCAGCAGTTGTCCGCGAAGAATCCCGCCCTCTCCCGGAACGCCAAGGCATGACCACCCAGCAGACAGAGAACCTGAACGTCGCTTCCTTCGACCTGATGCCCTCGCCCGAGGAGGTCAAGGCCAGCGTGCCGCTCACCGATGCGGCGGCCGAAACCGTGCTGCGCGGCCGCGAGACCTTGCGCCGCATCCTCGACCGCGGCGATCCGCGCATCTTCGTCGTCGTCGGGCCCTGCTCGATCCACGATCCGGTCGCCGGCGCCGACTACGCCCGGCGGCTGAAGCGCCTGGCCGACGAGGTCGCGGACACGCTCTGCCTGGTGATGCGCGTGTACTTCGAGAAGCCGCGCACCTCCACCGGCTGGAAGGGCTACATCAACGATCCCTACATGGACGACTCGTTCCACATCGAGGAGGGGATTAAGAAGGCGCGCCAGTTCCTGATGGAGGTCAATGCGCTCGGGCTGCCGGCCGGCACCGAGGCGCTCGACCCGATCACGCCGCAATATCTCGGCGAGCTGATCTCCTGGTATGCGATCGGCGCGCGTACCTCGGAATCGCAGACCCACCGCGAGATGGCCTCCGGCCTGTCCTCGCCGGTGGGCTTCAAGAACGGCACCGACGGCGACATCGAGGTGGCGATCAACGCGATCCGCTCGGCCTCCCAGCCGCATTCCTTCCTCGGCCTGAGCCCGCAGGGCAGCTCCGCGATCGTGCGCACCCGCGGCAACGCCTACGGCCACATCGTGCTGCGCGGCGGCGGCGGGCGCCCGAACTACGACACGGTCAGCGTGTCGATCGTCGAGAAGGCGCTGGCCAAGGCCGGCCTGCCCCAGAACGTCGTCATCGACTGCTCGCACGCCAACTCGTACAAGGATCCGAGCCTGCAGCCGCTCGTGCTGAGCGACTGCGTGCACCAGATCCGCGAGGGCAACCGCTCGATCGTCGGCCTGATGGTGGAGAGCAACATCGAGGCGGGCAACCAGCCGATTCCGGCCGACCTGGGCAAGCTGAAATACGGCTGCTCGGTGACCGACCCCTGCGTCGACTGGACGACCACCGAGGCCATGATCCGCAAGGCACGCGAGGTCCTGCGCGAGATCCTGCCCGCCCGGAACGCCGAGGCATCGGCCTGAGCGGCGGCGAAGGCGAGAACCCGATGCACCCGAAGAGGAACAGCCCATGCCCCTGATCCGCCCCTTCGCCGGCCTGCGCCCCGCGGCCGGACGCGCCGCCGAGGTCATCGCCCCGCCCTACGACGTGCTGACCGCCGAGGAGGCGAAGCGGCGCGCTGATGGCAGGCCCTGGAGCTTCCTGCACATCTCCAAGCCGGAGATCGACCTGCCGGAGGGCACCGACCCCTACGCGCCCCAGGTCTACGCGAAGGCGCGCGAGAACCTCGACCGGATGCTGGCCGAGGGCGTGCTCAGGCGCGACGCCGCGCCGCGCTACTACGTCTACCGCCTTGCGACCGGCGAGCACGTGCAGACCGGGCTGGTGGCCGCCGCCTCGGTGGCCGACTACGTCTCGAACCGCATCCGCCGGCACGAACTGACCCGGCCGGACAAGGAAGACGACCGGGTGCGGCAGATTCAGGCGCTGAGCGCCCAGACCGGGCCGGTGCTGCTCGCCCACCCGGAGGCCCCCGGGATCGACGGCATCCTGGCCGAAGCCGCCGCGGGCCCGCCCGCGGCGGACGCGCAGGCGGACGACGGCGTGCGCCACACCCTGTGGGTAATCGAGGACGCCACGGTCATGGCCAATATTGGGAAGCTCTTCGAGGATCTGCCCGCGCTGTACATCGCCGACGGCCACCACCGCTCGGCCGCCGCCGCCCGCGTCGCGGCGGATCGGCGCGGCGGAAGCATCTCGGCGGACGATGCCTTCCTCGCGGTGATCTTCCCGCATCACCAGATGCGCATCCTGGACTACAACCGCACGGTGGCCGATCTGAACGGCATGCAGCCGGCTCGCTTCCTGGCCCGCGTCGCCGAGCGCTTCGCCGTGGAAGAGGCACCTGCGCCCGTCAGTCCGGGCGCTCGCGGCGAATTCGGTCTCTGCCTGGGCGGCGCCTGGTATCGGCTACGCATCCTCCCGGAGCTGATTCCGGCCGATCCAGTGGCGCGGCTGGACGTGAGCCTGCTCTCGGAGCACCTGCTCGCCCCGCTGCTTGACATCCGCGACCTGCGCCGCGACCAGCGCATCGACTTCGTCGGCGGCATACGCGGACTGGCCGAACTCCACGGCCGGGTGACCTCCGGCCAGGCGGCCGCGGCCTTCTCGCTTCATCCCACCAGCATGGAAGACCTGATGGCGGTCGCCGACGCCCACCAGATCATGCCGCCCAAGTCCACCTGGTTCGAGCCCAAGCTCGCGGACGGGATGGTGTCGCTGGTGCTGAACTGACCGCAACCGCCCGGCATGAAAGCCCCCCGGAGGATTCGCCGGGGCTCACCGTCTCGCCAGCCGAAGAAGTAATCCCCATCCTTGGGGAATAATTGGGGAATCCCTTAGCCCAAATGTGGGGGATATTCCCCGCCCACGATCGACCATGCCCGGCAACCGACTGAACGGATTGAGGTAATCCGCTCCGAACCTGGCCATTGGTAATGTCACACTTCTTGCTTTATCCCCCACGGGGCAAGGGGATAGAAGCGTGTTCTACAGGAAGACTCGGTGGCTGGCCGCGGCAGGGTTTGTCGTGGCCGTTCTCGCTGGCGCGACGGTGTCCGCGCGCGGCCAGGTCCATGTCGACCCCACTGCAAGCATTCAGGGCGCGGCCGAGCACATCAGCTTCGGCGATTCGGTCTACGTCGGTCCGTTTGCCTCGATCAGCGCGCGGCAGCCGCTGCGCATCGGCGACAGGAGCAGCATCCGGGACAACACGACGATCCGCGCGATTGCAGCCCCGGTCACGCTCGGCGCCAAAGCCATCGTTGCCCACGGTGCGGCGGTGATCGCCAGGCTCAATCACCCGGTGCGCATCGGTGTCTACGGCGCATGCCCGGGCGACGCGCCGGCCTGTCCGGCCTTCGTCGGTTTCAATGCGAGGGTGGAGGGAATCGTCGAGAAAGATGCGATGGTGCTCAGCCTGGCCCGGGTCGGCCCGGGGGTGCGCATCCCCTCCGGCCGCAAAGTGCTGGCCGGCGCGAACGTGACCCGCCAGGAAGAGGTGGAGGAAAAGACGGCCCCGGTCGTCGAGGCCGACCGGCTGTTCATGGACTCCATGGTCGAGGTGAACGCCGTCCTGGCCCGCATCTCCGGTCGAGGGGACGGCCAGGTGCCAGCCGAAGGCTCCGTGCCGACCGACGGCAGCAAGACCGGCCAGGAAGCCGCCGGCACGATCGCCGAGATGTCGGGCTACGTGAGTTTCCACGCGCCCGGCGGATGCAGCCTGGAATTGGGAGATGGCGGAATCTACGGCTTCCACAGCGTCGTGCACGGCGGTCCGACGAACTTCCCCCGAAACGACGGCAATTTCACCGTCACCGGCAGATTCCTCAGGCTGGGCGACGAATCCGTCCTCTACCGGTCCCGCGTGGGCGACAACGTGACCATCGGCTACAGGAGCGTGGTCGAGCAGTCGGATCTGCCTTCGGGTACGGTGATCGGCGACCGGGTCGTGATCATCGGCAACGTCCAGGTCGGCCGGGTCGAGTGGTAAGGGCAGCCAGCCGATCGGCGGCCCGGGCGATGCAGCTTACCTCCATGGTCGGCGGGCGGCGCGTCCGGATCGGGCGGCCGCCCTCACCGGCTTCCTGACCCGCCGGGGCGGCATCAGCTCGCCTCGTCGATCCAGGCCATCTGGATTGCCTCGAGGATCTTCTCGCCGCACCGCTTCGGATCGTCGTCGAAGTCCTCGAGCGCGACCACCCAGCTCATCAGGTCGACGAAGTTGACCGTGCGCGGATCGGTGTCCGGGTACTTCTCGGCGAGCGCGATGCCGATGTCCAGGGTATCCGTCCATTTCATCCGCGTTTCCCCCCTTCGCTGACCATGTTGATCGTGTATTTCGGAATCTCGATCACCAGCGGCGTGTCGCCGACGATCGCCTGGCAGGACAGCCGCGAGGTCGGCTCCAGGCCCCAGGCCTTGTCGAGCAGGTCCTCCTCGTTTTCTTCTGCCGGGTTGAGGGTCTCGTAGCCCTCGCGCACCACCACGTGGCAGGTGGTGCAGGCGCAGGACTTCTCGCAGGCGTGCTCGATCTCGATGCCGTTGTCCAGCAGGCTGTCGCAGATCGACCGGCCCGGCGCGGCCTCGATGACGGCCCCGTCGGGGCACAACTCCTCGTGCGGGAGCACGATGATCTGGGTCATGGTCATCCGGTCCATTTCTGTCGTTTCGTTCTAAACCCGAATCTCGTCGACCTTCTGGCCCGCCAGCGCGCGGCGGATGCTCTGGTCCATGCGCCGGGCGGCGAACTCGGTGGTGGCCTGATTGAGCGCCTCCACCCCGGCCTTGACCGCCCGCGAATTCGACCCGCCCTCGGCCAACTGGCGCATGCGGGCGATCGCCGATTCGATGTCGGCGCGCTCGGCCGCGGACAGCAGATGGGCGTCCGCCTTCAGGGCCGCCTCGGTCGCCTCGATCACCCGCTGCGCCTCGACCTGCTGCTCGCGCAGGCTGCGCGCCTCCATGTCGTCGCCGGCGTGTTCCATGCCGTCGCGCAGCATGCCGGCCACCTCGTCGTCGGTGAGCCCGTAGGAGGGCTTCACGGTCACCGAGGCCTCGACGCCGCTGGACATCTCGCGCGCCGACACCGCCAGAAGCCCGTCCGCATCCACCTGGAAGGTCACGCGGATGCGCGCCGCGCCGGCCACCATCGGCGGGATGCCGCGCAGTTCGAAGCGCGCCAGCGAGCGGCAGTCGCGCACCATCTCGCGCTCGCCCTGGACCACGTGGAAGCTCATCGCGGTCTGGCCGTCCTTGAAGGTGGTGAAGTCCTGGGCCTTGGCGATCGGGATGGTCGAGTTGCGCGGGATGATCTTCTCGGTCAGGCCGCCCATGGTCTCCAGACCGAGCGAGAGCGGGATCACGTCCAGGAGCAGCCAGTCCTCGTCGGCCTGGCGGTTGCCGGCGAGCACGTTCGCCTGCATCGCCGCGCCCAGCGCCACGACTTTCTCGGGATCGAGGTTGGTCAGCGGATCCTGGCCGAAGAACTCGGCCACCGCCTTCTGCACCTGCGGCATGCGCGTGGCTCCGCCGACCATCACCACGCCGTTCACGTCGCGCGGCTTGAGTCCGGCGTCGCGCAGCGCCTTGCGCACCGGGCCGAGGGTCTTGGCGACCAGGTGGCGGGTCATGTCGGCGAATCCGTCGCGGCTCAGCATCAGGTTGACGCTCTCGCCGCTGCCCAGGTTGGCCAGCACGACCGCCTCGTCGTTGCCGGTCAGGTGCTCCTTGGCTTCGCGCGCCTTGAGCAGCAGGCGGCGGGCGTCGTGGGCGTCCGGCGGCGCGATGCTGGCGTGGTCGAGGATCCAGCAATAGACCCGCTGGTCGAAATCGTCGCCGCCGAGCGCCGCGTCGCCGCTGGTGGCCAGCACCTCGAACACGCCGCGGCTGAGCTTGAGGATCGAGAAGTCGAAGGTACCGCCGCCCAGATCGTAGACCGCGTAGACGCCTTGCGACGCATTGTCCAGGCCGTAGGCGATCGCCGCCGCGGTCGGCTCGTTGAGAAGCCGCAGGACGTTCAGGCCGGCCAGTTTCGCCGCGTCCTTGGTGGCCTGGCGCTGCGCGTCGTCGAAATAGGCGGGCACGGTGATCACCGCGCCGAGCAGTTCCCCGCCCAGGCTCGCCTCGGCGCGCCGCCTGAGCACCTTGAGGATCTCCGCCGAGGCCTCGACCGGACTCTTGACGCCGGCGACGGTGCGGACCCGCACCATGCCCTCGGCATCGAGGAAATCGTAGGGCATCATCTCCACGTGGGCCACGTCCTTCAGCCCGCGGCCCATGAAGCGCTTGACCGAGACGATGGTGTTGCGCGGGTCGCGCGCCTGCATCGACTGGGCCGGGTAGCCGACGTCCACCGCGCCGTCGGCGCGGTAGCGCACGATCGAGGGCAGCAGCGGGCGCCCTTCCTCGTCGACCAGCACCACGGGAACGCCGTTGCGCACCGTGGCGACCAGGGAATTGGTGGTGCCCAGGTCGATGCCCACCGCCAGCCGGTGCTTGTGCGGCTCGGCGGACATGCCCGGTTCGGAAATCTGGAGAAGTGCCATCGTCGCTCAGTAGAGTTTTGTTCTATCCCCGGCCGCCACGCCGCGACCGGCAACGCATGCGGCGCGCCCGCGGTCCTGCGCGGTCCCCGGGGCTCAGGACTCCAGCGCTTCGAGCGCCTCGTCGACCTCGTCCCTCAGCCTGAGGACGAACATCAACCGCCGCACCGCGTCGGCGGCGGCGGCATGGTTCCGGTTCCGGTCGATCTGCGCCTCGACCTCGGCGAACAGGCTGTCCACCTGGCCGTCCAGGCGATGGTGCAGCCGCTCCAGGCCATCCATGTCCTCGGCGGCGCGGGCTTCGGCCGCCGCCTCCCGCCACTCCATCTGCTCCATCAGGAAGTCCGGGGGCATGGCCGTGTTGCTCTCGTGGCGCGTGTCGACCCCGTTGATCTCGAGCAGGTACTGGGCCCGGCTCAGCGGCTGCCTGAGCGTCCGGTAGGCCTCGTTCACCCGGGTAGCCCACTGCATCGACAGCCGCCGCTGGCTCTCCGGCAGATGGGCGTAGCGGTCCGGATGGACCTGGCTCTGCAGATCCCGGTACACCCGCTCCAGTTCGACCGTGTCGATGCCGAACAGCGGGTCCAGTCCGAACAGTTCGAAGAAGTTGCGGTTGAAGTCGACAGCCATTTCAGGTCGCGGCGTCCCGTCTAGACGTTGAAGCTCTCGCCGCAGCCGCACTGGTCCTTCACATTGGGGTTGTTGAACTTGAACCCCTCGTTCAGCCCTTCGCGCGCGAAATCCAGCTCGGTGCCGTCGAGGTAGGGCAGGCTCTTCGGATCGACCAGGACCTTCACGCCGCGGCATTCGAAGACGTGATCGTCGGGGTTCGCCTCATCGGCGAACTCCAGCTTGTAGGCCATCCCCGAGCAGCCGGAAGTGCGCACGCCCAGGCGCAGCCCTACTCCCTTGCCGCGCTTGGCCAGGAAATTGGCGACATGATTGGCCGCCCGCTCCGACAGGGTGATCGTCATAAAGTCCTCCCTCAGGCCCCGGCAGTCTCGTCCGCCACAGCCACCGCCTCCTCGGCCCTGCCGTGCTTGTGCTTGTAGTCGGCGACGGCGGCCTTGATCGCGTCCTCGGCCAGGATCGAACAGTGGATCTTCACCGGCGGCAGCGCCAGTTCCTCGGCGATCTGCGTGTTCCGGATCGTCAGCGCCTGGTCCAGGGTCTTGCCCTTCACCCACTCGGTCACCAGCGAGGACGAGGCGATCGCCGAGCCGCAGCCGTAGGTCTTGAACTTCGCGTCCTGGATGACCCCGTCCTCGCCGACCTTGATCTGCAGCTTCATCACGTCGCCGCAGGCGGGCGCGCCCACCATGCCGGTGCCGACCGAATCGTCGTCCTTGCCGAAGGAGCCGACGTTGCGCGGGTTCTCGTAGTGATCGATGACCTTGTTGCTGTATGACATACGTGCCTCCTGTGACGGATCCGATGGATTAGTGCGCCGCCCACTGGACGGTGTTCAGGTCGATGCCTTCCTTGTACATCTCCCACAGCGGCGACAGTTCGCGCAGCTTGTTGATCTTGCGGTGCAGCAGATCGATGACGAAGTCGATCTCCTCCTCGGTGGTGAAGCGGCCGATGGTGAAGCGTATGGAGCTGTGGGCCAGTTCGTCGGAGCGCCCCAGGGCCCGCAGCACGTAGGAAGGCTCCAGGCTGGCGGAGGTACAGGCCGAGCCGCTGGACACCGCCACGTCCTTGATCGCCATGATCAGGGACTCGCCCTCGACGAAGTTGAAGCTCAGGTTCAGGTTGTGGGGAACCCG
>DATMWM010000125.1:0-5656 GCA_035562535.1 Rhodocyclaceae bacterium
GAAACAGCCTTTGATGTCTCCCTCCAGCACCCACTGCGCCCTGTCGTGGCCCGACAGCACCGTGTGGCACTGGCAGATGGCGTCGGCCGTCGCGCGCTCGGGCCGGAATCCGTAGGAGTTCCGGTCCGCCAGCGTTTCGGCCACGGGCGCGAGTGCGAGCAGATGCAGCGCTTGCTGCGCCCGATCGCGCAGGGTGGGGATGCCCAGGGGGCGCATCTTGCCATTGGCTTTCGGGATGTACACCCTCCTCAGCGGTAGCGGCCGGTAGCCGCGCCGGCCGAGTGTTTCGATGGCTTGGCGCTTCGTCTCCGGATTCGACCAAACCTGCCGATCTACCCCCGGAGTGTTCTTGCCTTGGTTCTCGGTCACTCGCTTGACGGCGACAGCTTTGCCGGCGAACGAGCGGGTCAGGTACCGTTGCAGGGCTTTCACCTTGCGCCAGTTCCCGGCCTGGGTTGCCTTCACAATACGCGCCTGCAGCCGCCGCACAGTCCCGTGCAGCCTGGTCCAGTCGAGCTGGTGCCAGTCCGCTGGGGCCGCCGAGGCCGCAGACGCCGCGAAAGGCGTTCTCACTTGCTTGCCTCCTTTCGGTAACCCGTCGGGAAGGCAAGATGACCCCCGCGGGGGCTCTCTTGCCCCCTTGGGGATGACGGTTCGACAGGGTCTCTTGTGATGCGAGACCACGCGGAAGTCAGCACTCTTTCGAGCGGGGTGATGTTGCAACCCCTATCCGTCCCGTTACAGGACGGCCTTCGCTTTTTCCGCACTCCTTTACCCGGCAGGCCCATGGGCTTTCCTTGCGGTCGGCCTGCCCTCGCGGGCGGGACTACGGGCTTACCCTGTTCCTCTCCAGTGACACGAATGGGTTAGACCTTGCCTATGCGCCGGTGGCGTTTGTGTCAGCGTTCCTCAACCAGCTAATGAGAGAACCAGCCACTTACCGTTTTGGTTCAGGCCTGACAGCAGCTTGGGCCTGTTGACAATCACGACGCGTTATCCGGCAATTCACGTGAGTTGGTCGTACCACCCAGCCTGGCACCTCATCCGCCTTGCTGCTGGCAGAATCACACCGCTCCCCTTGCGAGGTTCGGCATACGCCACGAGGGCATGGTTACGTTGTTAGGATCGCTTGGCACCCCCTCGTTACCGAGGACGCACCGATCCCTAGGCTACCGTTGGCTGAACAACGGGTCTCGCTGCCGGAATGATCCCCGGTGAGACAATCACTTGAGAGGCTTCCGCCTCTTAGGTATCGACAGCGCACGCACTACATCACGTGCCGTCCTACTTCCAGTGCTCGTTGTGTCAGGGTTACGCTGCCTGACTAGGCGAGCTACCTAAGCGACTGCAGGTCGCACAGCTGAATTTGTCGGGCGCCCAGCAAGCTGAAGATCAAATCGGCGCACGGCGGAAGCTACACGGAGGCCGCCCGGGTGTCAATCGAGCGGCGTCGCCGGGCAATGTACGCTCGGCCGCCGTCGGGATTGACGCGCTCGCGCCGCGCGGCTACGGTCCACCGGACCCTGCAACGGAGGCGCGGGCATGGAACGACGGAGCTTTCTCGGAGCCTGCGCGGCCTCGTGCGCGGCCGCGGCTTTCGGTCCGGCCTCGGCCGGCGAGTTGAAGCCGCGACGCTACGACCGCGCGCTGCTGGTGGACGCCTCGGGCGCCCCGCTGCGCGCGTCCGCGCTGGTGCCGCACCGCAACTATGTCTTCCACTACCCCTACGCGGCCACGCCGTGCTTCCTGATCGACCTGGGCCAGGCTGCCGGCCCGGCGCCGAAGCTCAAGACCGCCGGCGCCGACGACTACGCCTGGCCGGGCGGCGTCGGCCCCGGCCGCTCGATCGTCGCCTATTCCGCGATCTGCGCCCACAAGCTGACCTATCCCACGCGGGACATCAGCTTCATCAGTTACCGGGAGCAGGCCACGCCGCACAGCAGCCTCGCCAGGGTCATCCATTGCTGTTCCGAGCACAGCCAGTACGATCCGGCGCAGGGCGCGCGAGTGCTCGCCGGCCCGGCCACCCAGCCGCTGGCGGCCATCCTGCTGGAATACGAGCCGGGCCGCGACGCGCTCGCCGCGGTCGGCACGCTGGGCGGCGAGATGTTCGACGAGTTCTTCGCGAAATTCGGCTTCCGCCTGGCGATGGAACACGGCAGCAAGGGCGGGCGGCAGAAGGTGGGCGAGCGCTCGGCGGTCGCCGAACTGGCCGATTTCTGCCGCCAGCAGGTGCGCTGCTGAACCGCCCGTTCAGTTCGACTCTGCGGAATCCCTGAGCTCGAAGATCACCGGCACGTCCACCGCGAAGGCGTGCCCGCGCAGCGAACCCGGCAGCGGCGCGCGCGCGGCGGCCAGGGCGATCGTGCTGCGCGCCTCCTCGTCGAGCAGCCGGTGCCCGGCCGAACGGGCGACGCTCACGTCGCGCGGCCGGCCGTCCTCGGCCACTGTGACCCGCACCTCCACCCGGCCGCTCCAGCCGCGCTCCCGCGCCAGCAGCGGATAGCGCGGCGCGGCCGACCGGCGCAGCGCGAAACGGTACTCGACCAGGGCCTGGGGATCGACGCCCGCGGCAGGGGAATCGGACGCCGAGGAGATCCGGGCGCTGCCGGCGTCGCCCATCGCGGCGGAGGCCACCGCTCCGGTGCCCACCTGCGCGGCGCCGGCCGCCGGTGGCTCGTCGGGCGACTCAGGCCGGGCCGGCGCCGGGGCCTGGGCCGGCGGTTCGGCGGACGCCAGAACCCGCGGACGTTCGCCGCGGCCTGATCGGGGCCGGTCCGGCGTGGCCGTAGCCTTGGGCGATCTCGGCGCAGCATCGGAGGCGTCCGGCGCGACAGAGGGCTGCCCGGCCGCAGCGACCGGCGCGACAGGCGCGCCGGCCTCGGCCACCGGCCGCAACTGCGCGGCGAGCGGCTGAGCGAGCTGCAGCTTCGGCCTCGGGTAGGCCGCGGGCCAAAGCAGGACCAGATGCAGCAGCGCCGAGGCAGCCAACGCCTTGAAAAGCCGGGGCTGGCGCCGCCACGCGGGCAGGCCGTCCGGGTCCGTGCTATGAAAATTCATGCCGAGGTGGTACCCTACGCTTAAGTGTCTATTTTAACGTGAGAATGGACCCTGACCCCGCCACTTCCGCGCATCCTCTGATCCTGACGCTGGACATGCATGGCGTGCCGCATCGCTGGGTATCCTGGCAGCATGCCATCTTCTACTACGCCAAGGACCTGGTGGCGTGGGACGCGGGCGAGACCAGCTTCACCTTCCGCGGCGGCATCTCGCGGGCGACCGGCAGCCGTTCCGCGATCGTCGCCAACAGCATCATCGCGATCAAGGGCAAGGCCCTGTCGGCGCGCGCCTTCTCCCAGGTGCCGCCGCTGAACAACCGCGAACTGTTCCACCGCGACCGCCATGTCTGCGCCTATTGCGGCGGCGAATTCTCCGGCCTGCGGCTCACGCGCGACCACATCGTGCCGGTGTCGCGCGGCGGCCGGGACATGTGGATGAACGTGGTCACCGCCTGCCGCTCGTGCAACCAGCGCAAGAGCGGGCGCACACCCGAGCAGGCCGGCATGGAACTGCTCTACGCGCCCTACGTGCCGAACAAGGCCGAGTACCTGATCCTGTCCAACCGCCACATCCTGGTCGACCAGATGGACTTCCTGGTGCGGCACGTGACCGTGCACAGCCGCTGGAAGCTCTCCTGATTCGGCAGTCTCAGAAGCGCAGCCGCTCCCGGTAGCCGGTCAGTTCCAGGTAGCCGCGCCCGGCCTGGCGGCCCGCCTCGATCGCCCGCACCGCGCCCTCCCAGTAGGTCGTCCCGCTGGTGCGGCGCGAATCGAGTTCCTGGTCGTCCAGCAGCGGTTTCAGCTCGAACGTGCGATCCCCGACCCGCAGCCGCATCTGCACCGGGTACTCGGCTCCGGTGCGCGCCGAGCGCCAGCGCCGCAACGGCTCGAAGCTCACCTCGCCCGGCCCGAACGTGCGCACGCCGCCGCCCGGTTCGCGCAGGGTGCCGCCGGCCCAAAGCGCCCCTCCTTTCCGGTCGCGCATGCGGAAAGCCATGAGCGCCGAGCCGTCCTCCAGGTTGATGCCGGCCCAGTCCCAGCCCGCGGCCTCGGCCGGCATGATCTCGCTCGACCATTCGTGGTCCAGCCACGCCTTGCCCTGGACGCGCGTCGTCCGGCCCTCGATCGTCACCGCGCCCGCGACGGCAAGCTGCGGCTGGCTGTAGTAGTGGCTGGCGTGGCGCGGATCCGGCGCCTTCTGGCTGAAGCCGGCCCGGCCGTGCAGCAGCGGCGGCTGGGTAGTCCGCAGGTCCAGATCCAGCGCGAAGCGCTCCGCCTCGATCCGGGCGGCATAGGCCCCGCCCGCCGGGTCCTGGCGCAGCGACCAGCGGTCGATGCGCACGTCGGTGTGCGTAAGGGCGGCCTCCGCGAGCCCGAAGCCGGCGCGGGCGATGCGCTCGTCGTGCAGCAGGCGGCCGCGCCCCGGGTCCGCCACGGCCGCGTGGGCGAAGAGGATCTGCCCCGGCGCGAAGCGGCTGGGATTGGCGTCGTCGGCGCGCGGCCGCACCCGGAAGAAGGTGATCTGGAAGCCGAGGCTGCGCCCTTCGGCGGTGTCCAGCCAGCCGGTGACGTACCACCACTCGGTGCGGTGATCGGGGTGGGCGCCGTGGTCGCGCGGGAAGTCCAGGCGGGCGCCCTGCTCCACCGGCGCGAAGCCCGCGGCCAGCGCCGGCAGGAGCAGCAGGGCGAGAAGAACGGCGCGCACGGCTCACCAGTCCTCGCGCACGGCGCGCAGCGCGTCCATGCCCATCGCGCGGCGCGCCGCCAGCACCGATGCGGCCGAGGCCAGCGCTACCAGCACGACGGCGAACAGCGCCAGGCCGCCCAGGGGCACGCTGATGTCCATGCTCCAGTGGAAGGACTGGCGATTGACCACCCGGATCAGCACCACGCCGATCGCCAGCCCGAGAGACGTTCCGGCCGCCACGCCGAGCGCGGCCACCAGCGCGCCCTCGCGGGCCAGCATGCCGGCGATCTGGCCGCGGGTCATGCCCAGGTGGCGCAGCATGCCGAATTCCCTGCGCCGCGCCAGCGCCAGCGCGCCGAAGCTCGCTGCCACGCCGGCGATGCCGATCAGCACCGCCACCGCCTCGAGCGCATAGGTCACCAGGAAGGTGCGGTCGAACAGGCGCAGGCTGACCGCCCGGATCTCGCCCGGCTCGGCCACCTCCAGGCCTCTGCCGCCGGGCAGGTCGCGCAGCGCCTGCGCCACGGCCTGTGCGGCGTGTCCCGGCGCCAGCCAGATCGCCACGTCGTTCGCCAGCGCATCGCCGGTGATCTCCCGGTAGCGGCCGAGGTCCATGACGATCGCGCCGTGCTGGCGGGCGTAGTCGCGCCAGACCCCGGCCACCGTGGCCTCGACCGGCCTGCCCGCCAGCGGCAGCGTCACGGCGCGGCCGACCTCCCAGCCGTGCAGATCCCTGACCGCCTCCGAGATCCAGACCGGCAGCCGCTCGCCCGATGCGGCGCCCCCCGCGACCAACGGCAGCACCCGCTCGATCGCCTTGCCTTCCAGCGGACGGGCGATCAGCGCCACCGGCGGGCGATCGCGTTCCAGCAGCACGTTCTGCTGGCGTTGGAATTCCACGCGCGAGGTG
>DATMWM010000126.1:0-2274 GCA_035562535.1 Rhodocyclaceae bacterium
GCACCGCAGCGGCGAAGGACTTGAGCGCGATCAGTCCCATGCCGGCATGGACGAAGGTGATCGGCGCGAGCAGGATGCCGGCGAACGCGGCCATCGCGGCGGCGAGCGCCCAGACCAGGGTGTGCATGCGCGGCACCGCCACGCCCATCAGCGCCGCTGCGCTAGCGTTCTCGGCGCAGGCGCGCAGCGCCAGCCCGGTGCGGGTATGGCGGTAGAACAGCCAGAAGCCCAGGCAGAAGGCGGCGGTCAGCCCCGCCACGGTCAGTTGTTCCACCGAAACCGCGAGGCCGCCGGCCCGCCAGACCCCGGTGACCGGCAGCGGCAGCGCGTGCGTCTGGCTGGACCAGGCCGGGACCATGCCGACCAGGCCGCGCAGCATCATGCCCAGGCCCAGGGTGAGCATCACCACCGCCATGTGCGCCTGGCCCGCGGCCCGCCGGATGACCAGCCGCTCGATGCCGGCGCCGGCGAGCGCCGTCACGCCGAGCGCGAACGCCAGCCCGAGCCACCAGGGCAGGGCGAGGAAGCTGCCGGCCGCCAGCGCGGCGAAGGCCCCGCTCATCATGAGTTCGCCCTGCATGAAGCTCACCGCGTCGGTGGACTTGTAGATCAGCACGAACGACAGCGCCACCAGGGCGTAGACGCACCCGGCGGCGATGCCGCTCAACAGGACCTGCAGCAGGGACAAGTTCGGCGACCGCGCGTTTCCAAGGCGCGCTATTGTCGCCGATGCCGCGGGCGCCGCGACGGCGGCGCCGGTTCAGGCCGCGGTCAGGCCGCCAGCGCCGGGCTGCGCTCGAGCGCGCAGGCCTGGCGGTACTCGGCCGCCAGCCGGGCGACCAGGTCGGCCACCGCGGGAACATCATGGATCGTCGCCACCCCGTGGCCGGCGCTCCAGACGTCGCGCCAGGCCTTGGCCTCGTCGGCGAAGCTGTGCGGCGGCCGCGCCCCCGGGGCGAGCATCTCCCTGGTGTAGCCGGCCTGCTCCAGGCTGGGCCACATGAAGTTGGCGTTGGTGCCGGAGATCGCGTCGGTATAAACGATGTCGCGCGGCGCGCATTTGACCAGCATGTCCTTGTAGCCGTCCTGGGCCATCGACTCCTTCGTGGCGATGAAGCGGGTGCCCATGTAGGCGAAGTCCGCCCCGAGCACCTCGGCGGCGCGCACCGACCGGCCGTCCGAGATCGCCCCGCCGAGCACCAGCGTGCCGTCCCAGAACTCGCGGATCTCGCGCACCAGGCTGAAGGCGCTCTGCGTCCCGGCATGGCCGCCGGCGCCGCTGGCCACCGCGATGATGCCGTCCACCCCGGCCTCGACCACCTTCTTCGCGTGGTAGGCGTGGATCACGTCGCTGAACACGATGCCGCCGTAGGAATGCACCGCGGCCACCACCTCGCCGGGATGGCCCAGGCTGGTGATCACGAAGGGCACCTTGTGGCGCACCACCAGTTCCACGTCCTGCCTGGTCCGCGGGTTCGAAGCGTGCAGGATCAGGTTCACCCCGTAGGGCGCGCACGTCCGTCCGGCCGCAAGCGCGGCGCCGAGTTCGGCGTCGATCTGCGTCAGCCACTCGTCGAGCACCTCGATCGGCCGGGCGTTCAGCGAGGGAAACGCGGCCGCCACGCCGGCCTTGCAGGCGCCGGTCACCAGGTGCGGTCCGGAGACCAGGAACATCGGGGCGGCGATCACCGGCACGGACATGCGTCCGCGGAAGACGGCGGGAACGGCCATGGTTCTTCCTTGGGGATTCGTGAGGCCGCCGAATCTAGCACGCTGCTCCGGCCGTCTGTGGAGCGCAGGCTCTAACTCGGCCGGCGCCAGCCCGCATTCCACCCGACACGCCCCGCCCGTAGGGTGGAATAGGCGCGCCAGCGCCGTATTCCACCGTCGAAGGATCGGTTTTCGCCGGCTTCGCGATTCGCGCCGAAATGGTGGAATACGCGCCTGCGGCGCTATTCCACCCTACGCGGGCCGGTTGGGGGCCGGCGCAGCGGCGCGCCGCGGTAACATTCCCTCCCGATCCGCAACTCAGGCGAGGCTGTGATGAATCCCGGCGATCCCGACCTGCTGCGCACCCGCTGCCTGATCGACGGCCGCTGGACGGACGCCGACGGCGGCGGCACCTTCCCGGTCACCGACCCGGCCACCGGCGAGGTGCTGGCCGAGGTTCCCGCGATGGGCGCAGCCGAGACCCGTCGGGCGATCGGTGCTGCGGACGCCGCCTGGCCGGCCTGGCGGGCGCGCACCGGCAAGGAACGCGCGGCCGTGCTGCGG
>DATMWM010000127.1:0-2207 GCA_035562535.1 Rhodocyclaceae bacterium
GTGCCAGCGCAAGGTCGCCGCCGATCCGGCTGCGCGGAAAGCCGATGCGCAGCCGGTGCTTGCCTGCCGGAATCTCGACCCAGTACCACGGCTCGTCCCAGCGGGTGGCCTTGACCGCCACCGGGCCGCCGGTGCGCCGGGCGAGCGAGGCTTCGAGCAGGGCGACGTAGACGAACAGATGCGAGGCTTCCTGCAGTTCCTCGTCGGCCGACGGGATCAGCCAGAGGTTGTGGCGGGCCGCCAGTTCGTCCTCGAAGTCCTGCCGGGTCGCCGGCGGCAGCTCCACCCAGGTCTGGGCGGAAAGCACGATCAGCGCCGCCAGGTCGTCGGCCGAGCGCTCGGCCATGGGCAGCAGGATGAACCCGGCGGCGGCCGTCAGGGTGACGATGACGAAGGCCGCCAGCGCGACCGCCACGGTCCGCGCCACCTGCGCGAACAGCGCAGCCTGCGGCTGCCCCGCACCGCTCAAGCGGCCGCGCCCTTGGTCGAGAACAGGTAGCCTTCGCCGCGGACGGTGCGGATGTAGGCGGGCGAGGCCGGATCGTCCTCGATCTTGCGCCGCAGCCGGGTGACCCGGACGTCGATGCTGCGGTCGAAGGGCGCCCGGTCGTAGCCCTTGAGCAGGTCCATCAGGACGTCCCGGCTGAGCACCCGGTTCGGATGTTCGAGGAACACCCGCAGGAGCGCGAAATCGGCGGTGGTCAGCGACACCTCGGCATCGCCCCGGAGCAGGCGGTGCGCCGCGGGGTCCAGGCGGTACGGACCGAAGGCGTAGCTATCCGGCGCAGCGGCGGGCTCCCGCGCGGCCCCGGCGCGCCTGCGCACGACCGCGCGGATCCGGGCCAGCAGCTCGCGCGGGCTGAAGGGCTTGGGCAGGTAGTCGTCGGCACCGACCTCCAGGCCGACCACCCGGTCCACCTCCTCGCCGCGGGCGGACAGCATGATGATCGGCAGGTCGCCCTGGCTGCGGATCCAGCGGGTCAGGCTCAGACCGTCCTCGCCGGGCAGCATCAGGTCCATCAGTACCAGATCCGGCTGCCGCTGGGTAAGCGCCTGCTTCATCGCCGCGCCGTCGCCGGCTTCGGCGACCTCGTAGCCGTTGGCGCCGAGATAGTCCTTGAGCAGATCCCGCAGGCCGGGATCGTCGTCCACCAGAAGGATCAGGGGCTTATCCGTCTGCATCGGCGGAACTATACAAAGAATCGCGCGAGCGCGCGGCACGGAAACTTTGCGTAACAATCCGTAACCCGGCGCCCGGCCCGGGAAATCCGGCAGTAACCCAACAGGCGGAGGATGCAGGCGTGATTACTTCGGACAGGCTGCAGCGACAGGATGAGACGGACATGAACCCGATGAGCATCGCGATTGCGGCACTGCTCGGCGTGGTCCTGTCGGTCCCAGTGGCTGGCACGGCGTCCGCGGCAACCTCGACCGCGATCCATTCTCCGGTCAAGCGGGCCAAGCCGCAGAAGGCGGCAGCCGTCCGCGTGCAGGAGCCGGTTGCCGTGCAGGCCGTGCCGGCCATCGGGCCCATCGCCGAGGCGGCGGATCCGGGTGCCGCGGAGCTGCAGTTGAAGCGCATACAGCAGCGTCTGCAGAAGCCCAGCGGCCATCCCTACGGCACGGGCTACGAGGAGCGCCAGGCCGAACCCGGCGACCGGAAGGCCGAAGCGGCCGAACGCGGCGGCGCGCCGGAGCGCGTCGAGCGGATCGACAAGCCCGCCCTCGAGCGCGTCGATCGGCCGGTCGTCGAGCGCGTGGAACGGCCGACGCAGGACCGGCCGGGCGGGCAGCAGGGCGGAACCCGGCGCTAGGGCGCGGGTGCAGGAATACGACCGAACAGCGGATATTGAACGGTTATGGAACGAAGTCGTGATGGGGTGCGCCGGCACGAGCCGCGCATCGGGAAAGGAGGCCGCTAGCGGATATTGAATTGCAGGTTTCATTCTCCCTCCGCCCAGCCGTTCGCAGCGGGAGCCAGCGGCGGCTGGATTGCCCCACCTCACTGACCAGGTGGGGCATTTTCTTTCCGGGCACCCGGAAATCGCTCGCAACACCCTCCGAGTCATCCGGTTACATAGCGTAACCCTCTGTCGGGCTGGCGAAATCGGCGGGAAACCGCCTGCGGGGAGAATGCTCTCCGTGCCCGGCGCAGCAAGGCACGCCGCGCGTGCCGCCGGCCGGGACCCGTCAATCACCGAGCAAGG
>DATMWM010000128.1:0-13971 GCA_035562535.1 Rhodocyclaceae bacterium
GCGCCCGGCCGCGTGGTGTTTGCCGACTGGCTGCGCGGCTTCGGCAACCTGGTCATCGTGGACCACGGCGACAGCTACCTGACCGTGTACGGCAACAACGAGTCCGTCTTCGTGCCGGTCGGGCAGCAGGTCCAGGCGGGAGAAACCATCGCCGCGGTGGGCAACAGCGGCGGCAGCCCGGATTACGGTTTATACTTTGAATTGAGGCATCAGGGTCAACCACTCGACCCGATGAGGTGGGTAAATCTGAGGTGAGGAGCAGGGCGTAAGGCAAGTCACGGCGGGGTTGATTGCCCGTCGCGGAAACTGCCTTTCGTCTTACTCCTCACCCTTTTTGGAGTCGCAGATGCGGTCCCGTTTGCAGCAAGTCGGTCTGGTGATGCTGGGCGTCCTGGCGGGCATCCTGATCAGCCTGAATTTTTCCGCCAACGCCAACAAGGAAAGCGCGAGCCCTCTGCCCGTCGAGGAATTGCGCACCTTCGCCGACGTGTTCAACGCGATCAAGGGCGGCTACGTCGAGTCGGTCGAGGACAAGAAGCTGATCACCCACGCGGTGAGCGGCATGCTCTCCGGCCTGGATCCGCATTCCGCCTATCTCGACCAGGACGCCTTCAAGGATCTCCAGGTCGGCACCCAGGGCGAGTTCGGCGGACTGGGCATCGAGGTCGGCATGGAGGACGGCTTCGTCAAGGTCGTGTCGCCGATCGAGGACACGCCCGCTTTTCGCGCCGGCATCAAGGCGGGCGACCTGATCATCAAGCTCGACGAGACCAGCGTGAAGGGCATGGCGCTGAACGACGCGGTCAAGCGCATGCGGGGCAAGCCCAAGACCCAGATCACCCTGACCATCGCGCGCAAGGGCGAGGCCAAGCCGATCGTGGTGACGCTGACCCGCGAGGTCATCAAGGTCCAGAGCGTCAAGTCGAAGCTGATCGAGCCGGGCTACGGCTACGTCCGGGTCACCCAGTTCCAGGAGAACACCACCTCGGCGCTGGTCAAGCACCTGAACGAACTCTACAAGCAGGGCCCGCTCAAGGGCCTGGTGCTGGATCTGCGCAACGACCCGGGCGGCCTGCTGCACGGCGCGATCGGCGTCTCGGCGGCGTTCCTGCCGCCCCGCTCGCTGGTGGTGTCCACCGACGGCCGCACCGAGGATGCCAAGCGCAAGTATTTCGCCAGCAGCGAGGACTACCTGCGCGGCACGCGCGACGACTATCTGAAGAACCTGCCCGCGGGGATCAAGTCCGTGCCCATGGTCACGCTGGTCAATGGCGGTTCGGCCTCGGCCTCGGAGATCGTCGCCGGCGCGCTCCAGGATCACAAGCGCTCGGTGGTCCTCGGCACGCAGACCTTCGGCAAGGGCTCGGTGCAGACGATCCTGCCGCTGGCGAACAACACGGCGATCAAGCTGACCACGGCGCGCTACTACACGCCGAACAACCGGTCGATCCAGGCGAAAGGAATCACGCCTGACATCATGGTCGAGGAAACCCTCGACGGCGAGGCGCACCAGCGGCTGCGCGAGGTCGACCTGGAGCGCCACCTGAACAACGACAAGGAACAGGAGGCCGCGCCGGCGCCGAAGCCCGAGGCCAAGCCGCAGTCCAAGAAGGAACCGGCCAAGCCCAAGCAGCCCGGCAAGGAAGAGGGCGAGGAGGAGGCCAAGCCCGCCTTCGAGATGGGCGGCAAGAACGACGTCCAGCTGGCGCAGGCGGTGAATCTGCTCAAGGGCCTGCAGATCATCCAGAAACAGGCGCAGTAGCCGCGCCGGCGCCCGCCGGCGCGGCTCGCTGCTTCGACGGAGGGAGCATGGAAAAGCACCCGCGGGGCGGAACCGCCGGCACGACGGAAACGTCGCACGGCCCGTTTACGCGGGCGCCCGGGATCGAGAAGCACAGGGAAATCCGCTTCGGCAAGCTGCCGCCGGGCCAGGCGGAAAAGGCCCTGACCATCCTGTCCGGGCTCGAAGGCCTCGAGGTCGCTCCCGGGCCGCGGCAGAACACGATCCAGGTCCGTTACGAGGTCACCAACTACACCTTCGAGGGCCTGGAGCACGCCCTGCAGGCCCAGGGCTTCCACCTGGACAACACGATCTACTCGAAGATCCTGCGGGCCATCGTCTATTACTGCGAGACCACCCAGCTGCACAACCTGCGCTCGCCCGAGCGCCTGATCAAGAAGTCCAACGAGGTGTACGTGAAGGCCTGGGACCATCACCTTCACGGCGACCACGACGAGACCCCGCCCGAGCTGCGGGAATACAAGTAGGCGCCGGCGGCAGCCCGGCATTCCGGCCGCGCTTAGAACCATGGACGACCAGCAGCTGCTGCGCTACAGCCGGCACATCCTGCTGCCCCAGCTCGGCATTGAGGGGCAGGAACGGCTGATCGGTTCGAAGGCCCTGGTGGTCGGTGCCGGCGGCCTGGGCTGCCCGGCCGCACTGTATCTGGCCGCCGCCGGCGTCGGCCGCCTTGTGCTGTGCGACGCGGACACGGTGGATCTCACCAACCTGCAACGCCAGATCCTGCACCATACCGGCACCGTCGGCCGTCCCAAGGTGGAGTCCGGGCGCGAAGCCCTGGGCCGGATCAATCCGCACTGCCGCGTCGAGGCGCTCAATCTGCGGCTGGAGGGCGAAGCGCTCGACGAGCAGGTCGCCGCGGCCGACGTGGTGCTCGACTGCTCGGACAACTTCGCCACCCGGCACGCGATCAACCGGGCCTGCGTGCGCCACCGCAAGCCGCTGGTGTCC
Organism: Rhodocyclaceae bacterium; assembly: GCA_035562535.1. Classification (GTDB taxonomy): domain Bacteria; phylum Pseudomonadota; class Gammaproteobacteria; order Burkholderiales; family Rhodocyclaceae; genus DATMWM01. The sequence continues at coordinate 2,753 of DATMWM010000128.1, forward strand.
GGCGCGGCGATCCGCTTCGACGGCCAGGTCACCGTGTTCGACCTGCGCCAGCCCGAAAATCCCTGCTATCACTGCCTGTTCCCGGAGGGCCAGGACGTGGAGGAGGTGCGCTGCGCGGTGATGGGCGTGTTCGCACCGCTCACCGGCATCATCGGCACGGTGCAGGCGGCCGAAGCGCTCAAGCTGCTGGCGGGCTGCGGCGAGACGCTGAACGGCCGGCTGCTGCTGCTCGACGCGCTGGCCATGGAGTGGCGGAGCATCGCTCTCGCCAAGGATCCTGCCTGCGCGGTCTGCAGCGCCAGCCCCGCCTAGCCCGGATTCAGACCGGCCGCGCCAGTATCCTCAGGTCGGATCCGACCCGGCGCACGTCCTGCAGATCGAGCCGGCGCTGTCCAGACAGATCCGTCAGCCCCGGCAGGTCGAACAGCCCCCGCGCCGCATCGCCGATCAGGCTGGGCGCCAGGTAGAGCAACAGTTCATCGACCAGCCCTTCCCGCAACAGCGAACCGTTCAGCTTGAACCCGGCCTCGGCCAGCAATTCGTTCACGCCGCGCCGGCCGAGCGCCTGCATCAGGGCAGCGAGATCCACCTTCCCGGCCGGGTTCGGCAGGAGCACGATCTCGGCCCCGGCCTCCCGCAGCGCGCGGGCACGCTCCGCGTCGCCGACAGCGGCCGCGATCAGCACGTTGCCGCCTTCCAGGATGCGCGCGTTCGGCGGCGTTTCCAGCCGGCTGTCCACGATCACCCGCAGCGGCTGGCGCTCGCAGGGTACGTCGCGCACCGTGAGCCGTGGGTCGTCGTCGCGCACGGTGCCGATGCCGGTGAGCACGGCGCAGGAGCGGGCGCGCCAGGCATGGGCGTCGCGGCGCGCGTCCGGCCCGGTGATCCACTGGCTCACGCCGTTCTCCAGCGCGGTCTTGCCGTCCAGGCTGGCCGCCACCTTCAAGCGCAGCCACGGCCTGCCGCGGCTCATGCGCGAGACGAAGCCGACGTTCAGTTCGCGCGCGGCCTGCTCCATCAGCCCGCAGGCCACCGAGATGCCGGCCGAGCGCAGCCGCGCCAGCCCCTCGCCGGCCACGCGCGGATTCGGGTCCTCCATCGCCGCCACCACCCGCGCCACGCCGGCCTCGATCAGGGCGTCGCAGCAGGGCGGGGTCCGGCCGTGGTGGCTGCAGGGTTCGAGCGAGACGTAGGCCACGGCGCCCCGGGCCCGGTCGCCCGCGGCCCGCAACGCATGGGCCTCGGCGTGCGGCTGCCCGGCCTTCTCGTGCCAGCCCTCGCCGACCACCCGCCCCTCGCGCACCAGGACGCAGCCCACACGGGGGTTCGGCGTGGTGGTGTTCAGCCCGCGCTCGGCCAGCCGCAGGGCGCGGGCCATGGCCGTGTGGTCCGCCGCATCGAATGCCGCGTGGCCACCTGGGTCCGCTGTGGGATGAACCGGGGACATGCAGGCTGCCGGCCGGCCGCTCGCCCTTCAGCTCGCGCGGCTGCGGGCGCGCGGCTTCTTGAATTCCCGGATCGCCTCGGAGAACTCGTCCACGTCCTCGAAGTTGCGATAGACCGAGGCGAAGCGGATGTAGCCGATCTTGTCCAGCTTCTTCAGCTCGCGCATGACCAGCTCGCCGATCTTCTCGCTCGGCACCTCGCGCTCGCCGATGGACAGCAGCTTCTCCTCGATCCGGTCGATCGCTGCCGCCACGCTCTCCATCGCCACCGGGCGCTTGCGCAGGGCGAGCATCATGCTCGCGTGCAGCTTCTCGCGCTCGTAGTCGCTGCGGCTGCCGTTCTTCTTCACCACCTGCGGCATGCGCAGCTCGACCCGCTCGTAGGTGGTGAAGCGCTTGTCGCAGGCGAGGCAGCGCCGGCGCCGCCGGACGATGTCGCCTTCCTCGTTCTCGCGGGTGTCGACGACCTGGGTGTTCGGGTCGCCGCAATAGGGGCACTTCATGCCGGCCGGGCAGCCGCGCGCGCGCGTCCGCTCACCCCTGCCCTGCTACTGCCCATACACCGGGAACTTCCTGCACAGCGCTTCGACCTTGCCGCGCACCTTCGCGAGCGCCGCCTCGTCCGCCGGATGCTCCAGCACGTCGGCGATCAGGTGCGCCACCTGCTCCGCCTCGATCTCGGTGAAGCCGCGCGTGGTCATGGCCGGCGTGCCGATGCGCACGCCGCTGGTCACGAAGGGCTTCTGCGGATCGTTCGGGATGGCGTTCTTGTTGACCGTGATGTGGGCCTTGCCCAGCGCCGCCTCGGCGTCCTTGCCGGTGATGTTCTTGGCGCGCAGATCCACCAGGAACAGATGACAGTCGGTGCGCCCGGAGACGATGCGCAGCCCCCGCTCCTCGGAGAGCACGCGGGCCATCACCCGGGCGTTGCCGATGACCTGTTCCTGGTAGTTCCGGAACTCCTTGGTCATCGCCTCCTTGAAGGCCACCGCCTTGGCGGCGATCACGTGCATCAGCGGCCCGCCCTGCAGCGAGGGGAAGATCGAGGAGTTGAGGATCTTCTCGTGCTCGGCCTTGGACAGGATCACCCCGCCGCGCGGTCCGCGCAGCGTCTTGTGGGTGGTGCTGGTGACGAAGTCGGCGATGCCCACCGGCGAGGGATAGAAGCCGGCGGCGATCAGGCCGGCGTAGTGCGCGATGTCCACCATCAGGTAGGCGCCGACCGCGTCGGCGATCTGGCGGAAGCGCTTGAAGTCGATCACCAAGGCGTAGGCCGAGGCACCGGCCACGATCATCTTCGGCTTGTGCTCGCGCGCCAGGCGCTCGACCTCGTCGTAGTCGATCTCCTCGGTCTCGGGATGCAGGCCGTAGGTCACCGCCTTGAAGATCTTGCCGGAAAGATTGACGCTGGCGCCGTGGGTCAGGTGGCCGCCGTGCGCCAGCGACATGCCCAGCATGGTGTCGCCCGGCTGCAGCACCGAGAAATACACCGCCTGGTTCGCCTGCGAGCCGGAATGCGGCTGCACGTTCGCGTACTCGGCGTGGAACAGCTTCTTCACCCGGTCGATGGCAAGCTGCTCGGCCACGTCCACATGCTCGCAGCCGCCGTAGTAGCGCTTGCCCGGATAGCCTTCGGCGTACTTGTTGGTGAGCACCGAGCCCTGCGCCTCGAGCACGGCATGGCTCACGTAATTCTCGGAGGCGATCAGCTCGATATGGTCCTCCTGGCGGCGAACCTCGTTCTGCACCGCCTGCCACAGTTCGGGATCGACCTTGGCCAGGGTGTTCTGCTTGGAAAACATGGCAAACGCTTGAGTTGTCGGGAATTAGGGACGGAATTCTATCACGCCGGCCCGCCCGGCCCCGGCGGAGCGAACGGCAGCCCGGCGCCGGCGATGTCCGGTTCGCCGCACAGGCGCAGGATCTCGGCGCGCGCGGCGTCCCGCAGGCGCACGACGCCGGCCCAGTCCTCGCCGCCGGGCGGCAGCACCGGGCCGATCTCGAAATCCACCGGTCCGCGCCGCGGCAGCCAGGTTCCGTCGCGCAGCACCGCGCGCACCCCGCGCAGCCCGGCCGCGACCACCGGGACGCCGGCGCGCGCGCCCGCCGCGAACGCCCCGGTGCGGAAGGTGCGCAGCCCGGTTTCGCGCGAGAACGTGCCCTCGGGAAAGATCACCAGGTTGCGGCCGGCGGCCAGGGCCGCGGCCAGGGTATCGACGTCCTCGACGCCGCGCCGCACGTCGAAGCGCTCCACGAACAGCGCGCCGATGCCGCGGAAGAACAGCCGCGGCAGCCAGTGGCCGGCGAACTCCCGCTTGGCGATGAAGCAGTAGCCCGATTCGGGCGGCAGCGCCGCGGTCAGATAGATCGCATCCACGTAGCTGGCGTGATTCACCGCCAACACGTGGGTGCGCGCCGGCAGGCGGTCCAGGTGCCAGGCACGCCACGGCAGCCCGGCCAGGCGCAGGATGAGCCTGGCCGCCAGATGACCGGCGCGCCGGCCGAACGCGGGCCGGCCGACGGCCGCCACCGCACACCACAGCGGCACCGCGATCGCCACGAACAGCGCCCAGACGTAGCCGCCGTAGGCACGGGCCGCCGCCCCGCGGGCGAAGAAGCGCAGGCGCTGGATCCCGGCGCGCAGGCCCAGCCTCGCCATCGCCCACCAAACCGAATGTCGGGGCTGCGATGCCCCGACCAGCCCCTGCTCGTAGAGTTCGCGGCAGGCCGAGCGGCGGATCTTGCCGCTGGAGGTCTTCAGCACCGTGTGCGGCGGCGCCAGCACCACCTCGTCCGCCGGCAGGCCGACCACGTCGGCGGCCAGTTCGTTGATGCGCAGCCGCAGCCGCTCGCGGGCGGCCTCGTCCTCCTCGCGGGTCTCGGCCAGAACCACCAGCCGCTCGGTGCCGCCGCGGGCATCGGCGCTGGCGAACACCGCCACGCAGCCGCGCCGCACGCCCTCCAGCGCGCCGACCGCCTGCTCCAGTTCATAGGGATAGAGATTGCGCCCGCCGCGGATGATCAGGTCCTTCTCCCGGCCGGTGAGCCGGACCTCGCCATGCACCATGTAGGCGTAGTCGCCGGTCTCGCGCCATTCGCCGGCCAGCAGGCGGCGGGTGGCTTCCGGGTTGCGGTAATACCCCGGGGTGGCCGAGGGTCCGCGGAACTGCAGCCGGCCGACCTGTCCGTCCGGCAATTCCTGGCCGAGCGCATCCACCACCCGCAGCGCGTGGCCGGGGATGGCCCGCCCGCAGGCGACCACCGGCATCGCCTGCGGGTCGTTCGCGGGCACCGGCACGGCGCTCCGTTCCTCGGCCAGCGCGCGCCGGGAGATCGTGTCGACCGCCGGCCCGCGACCCAGCGGCGGGAAGGCCAGGCCGACGCAGCACTCGGCCAGGCCGTAGGCCGGAAAGAGCGCCCCGCGCCGGAAGCCCGCCGGCGCCAGCCGGGCCGCGAACGCCTCCAGGGTCGCCGCGCTCACCGGTTCGGCACCGTTTAACGCCAGGCGCCAGGACGACAGGTCCAGCCCTTCGAGTTCCGACTCGGCCACCCGGCGGGCCACCAGGTCGAAGGCAAAGTTCGGCGCGGCCGAGATCGTGCCGCGATGGCGGCTCAGGACCTGCAGCCAGCGTGCCGGGCGCGACAGGAAGGCGAGCGGGCTCATCAGCACCACGGCGCAGCCGCAATAGATCGGCGTCAGCCACATGCCGATCAGCCCCATGTCGTGGTAGAGCGGCAGCCAGCTCACCGCCACGTCCTGCGTCGTCACCGCCGCGGCCTCGGCCATGGCCCGGATGTTCGCCATCAGGTTGGCATGGGTCAGGATCACGCCCTTCGGGTCGCCGGTGCTGCCGGAGGTGTATTGCAGGAAGGCGATGTCCTCCGGCGCCGCCCGCCAGGCGATGTCGACCGGCGCGCCGCGCAGTTCCTCCGGGGTGACGATCCCGCGCAGCGACGGCACCGCGCCGCGCAGCAGCACCGCCACCGTCCGGGCCTGGGGCACGGTGATCATGATCGCCGCCCGGGCATTGTCCAGGATGCGCGCGTGGCGCCTGATGTGCTCCTCGATCTGGGACAGTCGCGCCGGCGGATAGATCGGCACGGGAATGCCGCCGGCCAGCATCACGCCGAGGAAGCCGGCGAGGTAGGCGCGTCCGGTCGGCAGCATCAGGGCCACGGTCTCGCGCGGTTCGAGGCCGCGCCCGATCAGCCCGGCGGCCACGGCCCGGGCGTCGGCGTGCAGCGCGCCGTAGCTGATCGCCTCCGGCTCGGCCGCCTCGCCGTAGAGCAGCACCTGCAGGCGCTCAGGGTGCCGCGCAGCGTGCCATTCGAAGGCCTCGACGAAGGTGGCCGCGGCGACCGGCAGTTCCACCGCCTGCTGGGCGGCCGGTGCCGGACCGGCCGGCGCGATCGGCGTCGCGCTGGCGCGGGCGAGAAAACCGAGCAGGTCCTCGGGCGTCTGCGCCTCGCTCAACGCCTCGTCCGGCAGCAGCACGCCGAAGGACTGGCCGATGCGCAGCAGCAGTTCCGCCCTGGCCAGGCTGTCCAGGCCGAGTTCGCGTTCCAGATGGCTGTGCAGGCCGACGCGGGACTGGCGACCGGGATGCGTCTCCGCCACCAGCGCCGAAACCACCGCGAGCAGACGCTCGGCCGGGGAATCCGCGCTCACCGTTGCAGCTCTTCCTGCCCGGCGGCGCTCAGGTGGCCGCGATCCGCCCAGGCGAGCACGGTCCAGCGCTGTCCCTCGACCTCGATCCAGTTCAGCGCCGCATTCGGCAGATCGAAATCCCGCGGGGTGTCGAGCGGGCGGCCGGTGGCGCGGCGGTAGGCCGCGTCGAGCACCCCGCGGTGGGCGACCAGCAGGATCTGCCCCCCCGGGTGCCTCTCGGCGAGCCCGCCCACGCAGGCGAGGACCCGGTCGGCGAACCGGCGCAGGCTCTCGCCGCCCGGCACGGCATGATCGACGTCGCGGCGCTCGAAGCGGGCGAAATTGTCCGGGTGGCGGGCGCGCCATTCGGCCCGGGTGAGATTCTGATACACGCCGAAATTGCGCTCGCGCAGATCGGCGAGCGGGGTCACCGGCAGGTGCAGCACGTGGGCCACGGCGTCTGCGGTATGCCGCGCGCGCACAAGGTCGCTGCTGTAGATCGCGTCGAAGGATTCATGGCGCAGGGTGTTCGCCACCGCCCGGGCCTGGGCCACGCCGTTGGCGTTCAGCGGCACGTCGAGCTGGCCCTGGATGCGGCGCTCGGCGTTCCACGCCGTCTCGCCGTGGCGGACGAGACAGATGCGGGTGGCGGCGACGGTCATCAGGGAGCGAAAAAGGGCCGAGCGAGCGGGCGTGGCGTTTCGGTTAACCCGTATTTTGCGGGAATCGGGTGGAAAACGGTGTCGTTCCCGGCTACGCTATGCCGGCCCGAAGTCGAGCCGGCCGGCGGTACCAGGATCCTGCGCCGGCGGCTCACCGTGCTCCCGCAGACGCGCCGCAACGGCGCCCGGGGCGGGAAAACCTAGGAGGTCAGAAAAATGAGCGCCCTCTTGAAGTTCTCCCGACTGATCGATGCCCTGAACACGCTGCTCGGACAGGCCGTCTACTGGCTGGTTCTGCTGGCGGTACTGATCAGCGCCGGCAACGCCGTGATGCGCAAGGCCTTCGACATGAGTTCGAACGCCTATCTCGAGATCCAGTGGTACCTGTTCTCGGTGATCTTCCTGCTCTGCGCCGGCTACACGCTGCTCAAGAACGAGCACGTGCGCATCGACATCGTCACCGGCCGGTTCTCGGCGCGCACCCGCGCCTGGATCGACATCTTCGGCCTGGTCTTCTTCCTCTTCCCGACCTGCTATTTGTTCATCGACCTGGGCTGGCCCTTCGTCCAGACCTCCTTCCATCAGGGCGAGATGTCGGCCAACCCGGGCGGGCTGATCCGCTGGCCGATCAAGCTGATGGTGCCGGTCGGCTTCACCCTTCTCGCCCTGCAGGGCCTTTCCGAACTGATCAAGCGCGTGGCCTTCCTGCGCGGACTGATCCCAGATCCGCTGGAGAAGAAGCAGGAGAAGACGGCCGAACAGCTGCTCGCCGAGGAAATCGCCGCCCAAGCCCGGGGAGCCAGGTGATGGAACAGTTCCTGATCGACAACATGGCGCCGATCATGTTCGCGGCGCTGGTGGTGTTCCTGCTGGTGGGCTTCCCGGTGGCCTTCGCGCTGGCGGCCAACGGCATCGTCTTCGGCCTGATCGGCATCGAGCTCGGGCTGCTCCAGCCCTCGCTGTTCCAGGCCCTGCCGGAGCGGCTGTTCGGCATCATGAACAACGACACGCTGCTGGCGGTGCCGTTCTTCACCTTCATGGGGCTGATCCTGGAGCGCAGCGGCATGGCCGAGGAACTCCTGGACACCATCGGCCAGATCTTCGGACCGATCCGCGGCGGCCTGGCCTACGCGGTGATCTTCGTCGGCGCGCTGCTCGCCGCCACCACCGGCGTGGTCGCCGCCTCGGTGATCTCGATGGGCCTGATCTCGCTGCCTATCATGATGCGCTACGGCTACGACCGGCGGCTCGCCTCTGGCGTCATCGCCGCCTCGGGCACCCTGGCCCAGATCATCCCGCCCTCCCTGGTGCTGATCATCATGGCCGACCAGTTGGGGCGCTCGGTCGGCGACATGTACGAGGGCGCCATCATCCCCGGTCTGATCCTGACCGGCCTGTACGTCGTCTTCGTGCTGCTGGTGACCCTGTTCAAGCCGCAGTTCGCGCCTGCGCTGCCCCTGGAGGCGCGCACGGTGCACGGCGTGGCGCTGCTGGCCCGGTCGCTGAAGGTGATGGTGCCGCCGCTGCTGCTGATCTTCCTGGTGCTCGGCACGATCTTCCTGGGCATCGCCACCCCGACCGAGGGCGGGGCGATGGGCGCCAGCGGCGCGCTGATCCTGGCAGTGATGAAGCGCCGGCTCTCCTGGAAGCTGATGCGCCAGGCGATGGACACCACCGCCAAGCTCACCACCTTCGTGGTGTTCATCCTGATCGGCGCCCGGGTGTTCTCGCTCACCTTCTACGGGGTGGACGGCCATGTGTGGGTGGAGCACCTGCTCACCTCGCTCCCGGGCGGCCAGCTCGGCTTCCTGATCGTGGTGAACATCCTGGTCTTCCTGCTGGCCTTCTTCCTCGACTTCTTCGAACTCGCCTTCATCGTCGTGCCGCTGCTCGCCCCGGTGGCGGAGAAGCTGGGCATCGACCTGATCTGGTTCGGCGTGCTGCTCGGCGTCAACATGCAGACCTCGTTCATGCACCCGCCCTTCGGCTTCGCGCTGTTCTACCTGCGCTCGGTGGCGCCGCCTGCGGTGAAGACCTCGGAGATCTACTGGGGTGCGGTGCCCTTCGTGGTCATCCAGGTGATCATGGTCGGGCTGGTGATCGCCTTCCCGGGGATGGTCAGCTATGGCGACGGCCACACGCCGGGGTCGCAGCAGCAGATGGAAACGCCGGACCTGGCGCCCCGCCTGCCCGGCGCCGGGGAGCAATCCCCCGGCCTGACGCCGGCACCCGTCGAAGGTTCCGGGCTCGCGCCGCCTCCCGCCGACGCCAGGCCCGCCGAACCGGGCGAGCTCGCACCGGCGCCGCGGGGGGCGGCGCCATCGGACACCTCGGACCTGCTCAAGGCCTTCGAGGACGCGCCCAGGGAGGGCGAGAAGAAGCCCTGATCCGCGGCCCGCCCCAACGAAAAAGGCCCGCGGCGCGGGCCTTTTTCATGAGTCGGCAACCGTCGCCGATCAGCGTCCGGCCTTGGTCTGCATGAAATCGTCCATGGACGCCTCGGCGTAGCTGAACCAGGCGTTCTGCTGCCGCAGGTACTTGTTCCACTCGGTGTGGATCTTCTTGAAGGCCGGGTTCTTGCCGGACTCCTCGGCGTAGAGCTCCTGGGCCGCCTTGTTCGCCGCGCGCAGGATCTCGTCCGGGTACTTGTGCAGCTTGACGCCGTTCTGCACCAGCCGCGCCAGCGACTGCGGGTTCTTGTGGTCGTACTCCGCCATCATCGTCACGTTGGCCTCGTAGGCCGCGGCGGTGATCGCCTCCTGGTAGGTCTTGGGCAGCTTGGCCCATTCCTTCATGTTGATGAAGAAGTGGATTACCGGGCCGGATTCCCACCATCCCGGGTAGTAGTAGTTCTTGGCCACCTTGTAGAAGCCGAGCTTCTCGTCGTCGTAGGGGCCGACCCACTCCGCCGCGTCGATCGTGCCTTTTTCCAGCGAAGGATAGATGTCGCCGCCGGCGATCTGCTGCGGCACGGCGCCCAGGCGCTCGAACACCGAGCCGCCGAGGCCGGCGATGCGCATCTTCAGTCCCTTCACGTCCGCCAGCGTGTTGATCTCCTTGCGGAACCAGCCGCCCATCTGCACGCCGGTGTTGCCGCCGGCGAGCGAGAGGATGTTGTAGTTGGAGTAGAAGTCGTCGAGCAGCTTCTGGCCGCCGCCGTAGTAGATCCAGGCGTTCATCTGGCGCACGTTCATGCCGAAGGGCACGGCGGTGCCGAAGCCGAAGGTCTTGTCCTTGCCGACGTAGTAGTAGGAGCAGGTGTGGCACATCTCGACCGTGCCGTTCTGGGTGGCATCGAGCGCCTGCAGGCCCGGAACGATCTCGCCGCCGGCGAAGACCTGGATCTGGAACTTGCCGTCCGTGAGCGCCTTGACCCGGTTGGCCAGCACCTCGGCACCGCCGTAGATCGTGTCCAGGCTCTTCGGAAAGCTGGACGTGCAGCGCCACTTGATCGTCGGCGCCGAGCCCTGGGCGATGGCGGGAGCCGCCAGCGTACCGGCCGCGACACCCGCCCCGGCCTGCTTCAGAAACGAACGACGTTCCATTCACATCTCTCCTCTTCGATTCGTTGTCGGCAACCGGCCGCACGCGAGCCGGCGGGAACCCCCTCGGGGGGCGCCCCGAGGCGTGCGGCGATACTACACCAGGCGCATGGGCTGCCGGTCAGTTGCCGGCCACGGTCATGCGCCCGATCAGGATCGAGCCGCACTGCTTGGACCCGCGCACCAGCACGTCATTGCCGACGGCGACGATGTCGCGAAGCATGTCCTTCAGGTTGCCGGCGATCGTGATCTCCTGCACCGGGTGGCGGATCTCGCCGCCCTCCACCCAGTAGCCGGCCGCACCCCGGGAGTAGTCGCCGGTCACGTAATTGACGCCGTGGCCGAGCAGTTCGGTGACCAGCAGCCCGCGCCCCATCTTGCGCAGCAGGCCGGCGAAATCGAGGTCGCCGGGCCGCACGATCAGGTTGTGGCAGCCGCCGGCATTGCCGGTGGTCGGCATGCCGAGCTTGCGCGCCGAGTAGGTGCCGAGGAAATAGCCCTGCAGCACGCCGTCTGTCACCACTTCCCGGTCGTGCGTGGCCACGCCGTCGTCGTCGAAGGGGCTGCTCGCCAGTCCCTTGGGCAGGTGCGGGCGTTCGCTGATCTGGACGATCGGCGAGAACACGCGCTTGCCCAGGCTGTCCAGCAGGAAGGAGGACTTGCGGTAGAGGGCGCCGCCGCTGGCGGCATGGACGAAGTTGCCGATCAGCGTCCCGGCGAGCGGCGCCTCGAACAGCACCGGGACCTTGGCCGTGCCCATCTGGCGCGCGCCCAGGCGCGACAGGGCGCGGCGGGCGGCGTAGTCGCCCACGGCTTCGGCGCCCGCCAGATCGGCGGCATCGCGCCGCGAGGTGTACCAGTCGTCGCGCTGCATGGCGTCGCCCTCGCCGGCGATCACCGCGCAGGAGATGTAATGCCGCGA
>DATMWM010000129.1:0-7174 GCA_035562535.1 Rhodocyclaceae bacterium
CCTTGCTCCCGCTCCCCTCACTCCCGGCCCCACACCCGACCTGATGAACGCCAGACGCGCGCCCCAGACCAAGCTCTTCGTCCTCGACACCAACGTGCTGATGCACGATCCGACCAGCGTCTTCCGCTTCGAGGAGCACGACATCTACGTGCCGATCATGACCCTGGAGGAACTGGACAACAACAAGAAGGGCATGTCCGAGGTGGCGCGCAACGCGCGCCAGGCGAGCCGCCTGCTGGATTCGATCGTCAGCGGCGCCGAGCACCGCATCGCCGACGGCATCCCGCTGGCCGAGCCTTCGCGCGAGATGGCCAGCGGCCGCCTGTTCCTGCAGACCGAGGCGATCAGCGCGGACCTGCCCTCCGCGCTGCCCACCGCCAAGGCCGACAACCAGATCATCGGCGTGATCATGCACCTGCAGCGCAAGTTCCCGAAGCGCCAGGTGATCCTGGTGTCCAAGGACATCAACATGCGCATCAAGGCGCGCGCGCTCGGGCTGGCGGCGGAGGACTACTTCAACGACAAGGTCCTCGAGGACACCGACCTGCTCTACACCGGCATGCGCGAGCTGCCGCCCGACTTCTGGGACAGCCATGGCAAGGACATGGAATCCTGGAAGCGCGAGGGCCACACGCTCTACCGGGTGAAGGGTCCGCTGGGCGCCGAACTGCAGGTCAACGAGTTCGTCTTCATGGAGGCCGGCGGCTCCGGCGAGCGGCCGTTCCAGGCGATCGTGCGCGAGCGGGCGGGCCGCTCCACCGTGCTCGAAACGCTCAAGGACTATGCCCATCAGCGCAATGCGGTGTGGGGCATCAACGCGCGCAACCGGGAGCAGAACTTCGCGCTCAACCTGCTGATGGACCCGGAGATCGACTTCGTCACCCTGCTCGGCCAGGCCGGCACCGGCAAGACCCTGCTGACCCTGGCGGCGGGGCTCACCCAGACCCTGGAGCACAAGACCTACACGGAGATCATCTTCACCCGGGTGACCGTCCCGGTCGGCGAGGACATCGGCTTCCTGCCGGGGACCGAGGAGGAGAAGATGACGCCGTGGATGGGCGCGCTGGAGGACAACCTGGACGTGCTCAACCGCACCGACGAGGAGGGCGGCGAATGGGGCCGTGCGGCCACGCGCGACCTGATCCGCTCGCGCATCAAGATCAAGTCGCTCAATTTCATGCGCGGCCGCACCTTCATCAACAAGTTCCTGGTGATCGACGAGGCGCAGAACCTCACCCCGAAGCAGATGAAGACCCTGGTCACGCGCGCCGGCCCGGGAACCAAGGTGGTCTGCCTGGGCAACATCGCCCAGATCGACACACCCTACCTCACCGAGGGCAGTTCCGGCCTGACCTACGTGGTCGACCGCATGAAGGACTGGCCGCACAGCGGCCACGTGACGCTGCAGCGCGGCGAGCGCTCGCGCCTGGCCGACCGCGCCGCGGAAGTTCTGTGATTCCGCAGGCGGCGCTCAAGGAAACGCCGGGCCGCCCCAAGTTTCCTTGTCCCCCGCGGGAGCGGGCTGGGCGCAGCCCGGCCCTGGGGGCGCTCAATAGCCGCCGGGCCTCGCGTAGTTCTGGAAGCGGGTGTATTCGCCGAGGAAGGTGAGCGGCACCTTGCCGGTGGGTCCGTTGCGGTGCTTGCCGATGATCACCTCGGCCGCGCCCTTTTCCGTCGAGTCCGGGTTGTAGACCTCGTCGCGGTAGAGGAACAGGATCAGGTCGGCGTCCTGCTCGATCGCCCCGGACTCCCTCAGGTCGGACATCACCGGCCGCTTGTCGTTGCGCTTCTCCAGCTCGCGGTTGAGCTGGGACAGGGCGATGACGGGAACATGAAGCTCCTTGGCCAGCGACTTGATCGAGCGCGAGATCTCGGCGATCTCGGTGGCCCGGTTCTCGCCGTCCCGGGTGGAGGACATGAGCTGCAGGTAGTCGACGACGATCAGGCCGAGCCTGCCGCACTGGCGGTACAGGCGCCGCGCGCGCGCGCGCAGGTCCACCGCGTTGATGCCGCCGGTCTCGTCGATGTGGATCGGCGCCTCGTTCAGCTTGCCGAGCGCGAAGGTGAGCCGCTGCCATTCGTCGTCGTTGAGCCTGCCGGTGCGCACCCGCAACTGGTCCAGCCGGCCGATCGAGGACAGCAGCCGCATCGCGAGCTGGGTGCCCGGCATTTCCAGGCTGAACACCGCCACCGGCAGCCCCATGTCCACCGCCACGTGCTCGGCGATGTTCAGCGCGAACGCGGTCTTGCCCATCGAGGGCCGGCCGGCGACGATGATCATGTCGCCGGGCTGCAGGCCGGAGGTCTTCTCGTCCAGGTCGGTGAAGCCTGTCGGCACCCCGGTGATGTCGGAGGGGTTCTCGCGGTCGTAGAGTTCCTGGATGCGGTCCACCACCTGGCTGAGCAGGGGCTGGATCGGCACGAACCCCTGGGTGCTCCGGCTGCCGGCCTCGGCGATCTCAAAGATCTTCGCCTCGGCCTGGTCCAGCAGCGTCTTCGCCTCCTTGCCCAGCGGATTAAGCGCCGAGGCGGCGATCTCGTCACCGACGGCGACCAGCTTGCGCAGGATCGCGCGCTCGCGGACGATCTCGGCATAGCGCCGGATGTTCGCCGCCGAAGGCGTGTTGTTGGCGATTTCGCCCAGGTAGGCGAGCCCGCCGCTGGCCTCGACCTCGTCGCTCTTCTCGATCGACTCGAAGACCGTGACCACGTCCGCCGGCTTGCCGCGCTCGATCAGCAGATTGATGTGGCGGAAGATGCGCCGGTGGTCGTCGCGGTAGAAATCGGTTTCCGAAACCAGGTCGGCGATGCGGTCCCAGGCGGTGTTGTCCAGCAGCAGGCCTCCCAGCAGCGACTGCTCGGCCTCGATCGAGTGCGGCGGCAGCTTGAGCTGCGCCATCTGGTTGTCCTGCGGCGAGGCGAGGGAGAACGCGCGGGTGTGTGCCATGGGGAGATCGGGGCGAGGCGAGAGCGGGGAGTCTACCCCCGGCCGCATCCGGCCGCGATAGGAAAACCTGTGGAAATCGGGTGGATAAGCTGTGGAAAGACCGCCAAGCAAAAGGGGCCGCGGATGCGGCCCCTTTTCACTGCGGCCCGCAGGCCGGAAATCAGCTCTCGCCGAGCACCGACACCGTGATCGTGGCCGTGACGTCGCTGTGCAGCGCGACCTGCAACTGCGCATCGCCGATCTGCTTGAGCGGGCCGAGCGGCAGGCGGATCAGCGACTTGTCGATGTCGAAGCCGTGGGCGTGCAGGGCCTCGGCGATGTCGAAGTTGCTGACCGAGCCGAACAGCCGGCCGTCGACGCCCGCCTTGCGCGAGACCTGCACGGTCAGGCCCTCGAGCCTGCCCGCCAGCTCCTGGGCGGCGGCGAGCCGGTCGGCCTGCGCCTTTTCCAGGTCGGTGCGCTTGGCCTCGAACTCGGCCATGCTCTCCGGCGTGACGCGCCGCGCCTTGCCCTGCGGGATGAGGTAGTTGCGCGCGTAGCCCGGCTTGACCTTGACCACGTCGCCCAGATTGCCCAGGTTGAGCACCCTTTCCATCAGTATCACTTGCATGGCGCCATCCCTCAGTGCAGGTCGGTGTAGGGCATGAGCGCCAGGAAGCGGGCGCGCTTGATCGCCGTGGACAACTGGCGCTGGTAGCGGGCCTTGGTGCCGGTGATGCGCGCCGGCATGATCTTGGCGTTCTCGGTGATGAAGTCCTTCAGCAGGTCCACATCCTTGTAGTCGATCTCGGCGATCTTCTCGGCCGAGAAGCGGCAGTACTTGCGGCGTTTGAACAATCCGCGGCCGCCGCGCTCGTCCTTACGTTTGACTCCCGTCTTGCTCTTGGGTCTGAATGCCATCTTCGCTTCCTTCCAGAAATTCGATATTCGTCACGTGCAGCACGAGCTGCCGGCTTCGCACGCCGCGCGCCGCCAGGAACCCGCTCGCCGCCACCGCGCTGCCCAGGGGCGCCGCGGCGAGAAACTCGGCCGTCTGTCCCAGCGCCACCGCGGTCGCTTCGCATTCGACCTGGCGGGGCAGCCCCGCTTCGATCTGCTGCGAGGCATGGGCGATGCGGAACTCGAGGACGGGCAGGCCGGCCGGCGTGTGCCGCAGCGCGGAACGCTCGACCAGCCGGCCACCGAGGCTCACCTGGTTCGCGCCGTCCGCGCCCACTAGGCGGCCGCAGGTTGCTCCGCGGGCTTCTCCTCGGTGGCGGCGGCGGGCGCGGGTGTCAGCGACTTCGCCTTCTCCTCCTTCATCATCGGGGACGGCGTGGTCACCGCCCGGCGCATCTTGATGGTGAGGTGGCGCAGCACCGCATCGTTGAACTTGAACGCGTGCTCGAGTTCGGCCACGGCTTCCAGGTCGCACTCGATGTTCATGAGCACGTAGTGGGCCTTGTGTACTTTCTGGAGCGGGTAGGCCATCTGGCGACGGCCCCAGTCCTCCAGCCGGTGGATTTTGCCCTCCCGGGCAGTCACCAGCGAGCGATAGCGTTCGATCATCGCCGGGACCTGTTCGCTCTGGTCCGGGTGGACGATGAACACGATTTCGTAATGTCGCATGCAGACTCCTTATGGATTGAGCCCCCCGGCATGCGATTCCGGTGGGGCAAGGTTGAAAAACCCGCAATTGTACCCGGCCGGCGGCCTGGAATCAAACCGCGCTTGAAGTCCCGGCGACCTGCACCGGCTCGATGACGTCCGGCGCGTCGTTCGACGCGCTGTTCGCCCGCAGGCCGACCGGGTAGGCGGCCATGCGGCTGGAATCGAAGGGCCGCAGCAGCGCCTCCACCGGTTCCATCCGGCGCGCATCCGCCGCGAGCCACTGCTCGTAGTCCTGCGGGGCGACGATCACCGGCATGCGGTCATGCACCGGGCTCATCAGCGCATTGGCCGAGGTGGTCAGGATGGCACAGGTGTAGAGCGTGTAGCCCTCGCCCTCGGCGCGGTCGGCCCAGACGTCCCAGATGCCGCCGAGCGTGAACGGCGCGCCGTCGCCCATGCGGAAGTAGTAGGGCTGTTTGCGCGCGCCTTCGCGATGCCACTCGAAGAAACCGTCCACCGGGATCAGGCAGCGCCTATGCCGGATCGCGTCGCGGAACATCGGCTTGACCATGACGCTGTCCGAGCGCGCGTTGATCGGCTGCGGGCCGTCCAGGTCGCGCGCCCAGCGGGGCACGAACCCCCAGTGCAGGCCGACCAGGCGCCGGCCGCGCTCGGAACCGATGATCGCTGCGATCTTGCGCGTGGGCGCGATGTTCCATCCGGGCGAGACCTCCGCCGCATCGAAGCCGAGCACCGCCTGGAAGCGCCGGGCGATTTCCTGCGCCGGGGTGTGCAGGTCGATCCGGCCGCACACGTCATCGCCCCCCGCCACGCTGGCGCCTGGCCTCGAACAGGCAGATCCCGCTGGCGACCGAGACGTTCAGGCTCTCGACCGTGCCGAGCATGGGAATGCGCGCCAGTTCGTCGCAGGTCTCGCGCGTCAGGCGGCGCAGGCCGGCCCCCTCCGCACCGAGCACCCAGGCGATCGCTTTCCTCTGGTCCACGGCATACAGATCCCGCTCGGCGGCGGCGTCGGCGCCCACGGTCCAGATGTCGCGCTCGCGCAGTTCCCGCAGGGTGCGCGCCAGGTTGGTGACCACCACGTAGGGCACCGAGTCCGCGGCGCCGCTGGCGACCTTCACCGCCGTCGCGGTGAGTCCGACTGCCCGGTCCTTGGGTGCGACGACTGCATGGGCGCCGGCCGCGTCCGCGACCCGCAGGCAGGCGCCGAGGTTGTGTGGATCCTGGACGCCGTCCAGCACCAGCAGCAGCGCCGGTTCGGCGAGCGTGTCCAGGATGTCGCCGAGTTTCTGCTGGCGCCGCCCGCCCGCGACCCGGGCCGCCACGCCCTGGTGGCGGCCGTGTCCGGTGAGCCCGTCGAGGCGCGCCGGGTCGGCGTTCAGCACCCGCACGCCAGCCAGTTCGGCGACGCGCAGCAGGTCCTTGGCGCGACCGTCCTGCCGGCCTGCGGCGAGATACACCTCCGCGACCGCATCCGGGTCCTGGCGCAGCCGCGCGGTGACGGCGTGGAAGCCGTAGATGATTCGGGTGTCGGTCATGGAAATCGCAGCGATCGGCCGCACGTTAGCCGACCTCCGACCACCCTGTCAAAAACGGCACCGCCAGGAACCGACCCCGGCGCGATTCAGCGTGCGCGCGCCGCCATCAGCCGCGCGTACAGGTCGTCGGCAAGCGCCGGATTGCCTTCGGACACCGGCAGCAGCAGTTGCGAGGCCTTTCCCGGATTGCCGCGCTCGATCAGGATGCGTGCCGCGTCGTAGTAAAGGCCGGCGGCCGCGGGCAGGTCGCCGGAGCGGTAGTAGATGTTCCCCAGTTCGCCCATGGCATCCGGGTCGCGCGGGTTCTTGGCGAGGTGTTCCCGGTAGTAGTGGATCGCCCAGGGAATGTCGCCAACGGCAAAGGCCCGCCGCGCCGCCTCGCGATAGGCATTGCGCGAGGTGCCGACCCCGCCGGGTTTGGGGTGCTCGGCGCCGGGGCTGCCGCAGCCTGGTCCGCGGTGCCGGAAGGCGCTGCCGGTGCGGCGCCCGCGGCCGTACCGGACGCAGTCTCGGCCGCGGACGCCGGGCCGGGAGCCGGAATGGCCGCCCCGGCGGCGCCACCTGCGGTCGCCGAGGCCGTGCCGGTCGCTGATTTCGCAGCCGGGGCCACCCGGGCAGCGCCATCGCCCCCAGCCGTCGCGACCGCAGCCTGCCCGGCCGGCTGCTCCGGCTTGCCAGAATCGGCGGCCGGCTTGCCTGCGGCCGCCTGCCGCGGCTTCGCTGCCGCAGGCGGGCTCGCCGATCCCGGGATATCTGCTTTCGCTGCAGCGCTGCCGCCCGCCGCAGGCTTCGCGGAGGGTTCGCCCGTCCTGACCGCAGCCTCGGGGGACTTGCCGGGGGCAGCGCCCGCACGCGCCTTGGCCGCTGCGTCCGACTTCGCCTTCAGCGCCTCCGGCGTGGGACCGCACATGGAGGCCGCGGCAACCCTGGCGCCAGGCGGCCACGGCGCACGGCGCCTCGCCTCCTCGCGAGCCGCCTTCGCATCCGCATCGGTGTGGCCCCGCGGCACGGACAGTACTTGTCCGGGGCACAGCCAATCCACGCTGCGCAACTGCCCGGCGTTGGCACGGTAGAGGAG
>DATMWM010000130.1:0-2448 GCA_035562535.1 Rhodocyclaceae bacterium
GAGCGCTTGCGGATGATGTAGAGCTTGCGCTCGAGCGCGTCGGTGACCATGACGTCGCGACCGCGGCCGATGAAGATCTGGCGGATCACCGGCTCCCTGGCCTTGACGTAGGGCGACATCGGCATGTCGTGGTCGACCGGAACATCGCGCCAGCCCAGCACCACCTGGCCCTCGGCCCTGACGGCCCGCTCGATCTCCTCCTGGCAGGCCAGCCTGGACGCGGATTCCTTGGGCAGGAACACCATGCCGACCCCGTATTCGCCGGCCTGGGGCAGGCCGACCCCCTGCCTGGACATCTCCTCGCGGTAGTACCGATCAGGGATCTGGATCAGGATGCCCGCGCCGTCGCCCATCAGGACGTCCGCGCCGGTGGCGCCGCGGTGGGTCAGGTTTTTCAGGATGAGCAGGCCGTTGGCCACGATGTCGTGGCTCTTCTGGCCCTTGATGTGGGCGACGAAGCCGACGCCGCAGGCGTCGTGCTCGTTGGACGGACAGTACAGACCCTGGCTGACCGAACCGAACTCATCCATCGCAGTCCTTCCTCGTTTCTAGGCGGCCGATACACGGCACGCGGCGGAAAAAAGCCGGCGGAGCATCTCCCTCCCGCCGGCTTTTGATAATAAGAACTCTGGGCGAACGGCAAAATATACCGGCAATCCCGTGTCGGTTCAAGACACTTGCGCGGTGCACCAAAGCGGGGCGCCGATCAGATCTCGCCGACCGCAAACAGGCGCCGGTGCTCCTTGATCGCGTACCGGTCGGTCATTCCGGCGATGTAGTCCGCGACCGCCCTGGCTCGGGTCGCGGCCGGGTCGGTCGGTTGCCTTGCGCCCTCGCCGGCCATCTTCTGGTACTGCGGCGGCAGGAGATCGGGGGAATCGAAGAATGCACCGAACAGGTCAGCGACGATACGGCGCGCCTTGTTGGTCATGCGCAGGACCTGATGGTGCCGATACAGGTTCTCGCGCAGGAAGGCCTTGAGTTCGTTCTGCTGGCCGCGGATCGGCTCGCTGAATCCCACCAGCGGCGGCGCCCCGCGCACGTCATCGAGAGAGGAAGGCGCCACGGCCGCGACGCGGCGCCGAGTCTCCTCGATCAGGTCGACCGCCAGCGTGTTGATCATGCGGCGCACGGTCTCGTGGATCAGGCGGCGGCCGCGGATGCCCGGATAGTCGGTCCGGGCCTCGCCGACGTGCCGGGCGAATAGCTCGACCGTCTCCAGTTGCTCGATATCGATCAGTTCCGCCCGCAAGCCGTCGTCGACGTCATGATTGTTGTAGGCGATCTCATCGGCAAGGTTGCAGACCTGCGCTTCGAGCGAAGGGCTGGTCCGGTCCAGGAAACGGCGCCCGACCTCTCCCAGTTCCCGCGCGTTCAGGGGCGAACAGTGCTTGAGGATCCCCTCCCGGGTCTCGAACGTCAGGTTCAGCCCGTCGAAGGCGCCGTAGCGTTCCTCCAGGACGTCGACGGTGCGCAGCGACTGGAGGTTGTGCTCGAACCCGCCGTAGTCCTTCATGCAGGCGTTCAGCGCGTCCTGCCCGGCGTGGCCGAAGGGCGTGTGGCCCAGGTCGTGGGCCAGCGCCACCGCCTCCACCAGATCCTCGTTCAAACCAAGCGCCCGGGCCAGGGTGCGGCCGATCTGGGCCACCTCGATGCTGTGGGTCAGCCGGGTACGGAACAGGTCGCCCTCGTGGTTGACGAAGACCTGGGTCTTGTACTCGAGGCGGCGAAAGGCGGTGGAATGGACGATCCGGTCCCGGTCGCGCTGGAACTCCCCGCGCGCGACCGGCGCCGGCTCCGGAATGCGACGCCCGCGCGAATTTGCGTCGCTAACCGCGTACCGGGCAAGCTCAGGCATCGACCGAGCAGGCCGCGATCGCCGCGCCGATGGCCTCGTCGCCGGCCTCGGCATACAGAACGCCCTCGCCGAGCGCCCGCAGCAGCACCAGCCGGATCCTCCCGGCCGCGACCTTCTTGTCCAGACGCATCAGCTCCAGGTAGCGCTGGATTTCCAGCACCGGGCCGGCCGTCGGCAGGCCGGCGCGCGCAAACAGGCTGCGGATGCGCTCGACGTCCGCCGGCATGATCCAGCCCAGATCCGCAGAAAGCTGCGCGGCCATGATCGTCCCGGCCGCCACCGCTTCCCCGTGCAGCCAGGTACCGTATCCGGTTCCGGCCTCGATCGCATGGCCGAACGTGTGGCCGAGATTGAGCAGCGCACGCACACCCGACTCGGTTTCGTCCTGGGCGACCACCTCTGCCTTGTTCGCGCAGGAACGCTCGATCGCGTAGGCAAGTGCGTCCGGATCCCGGCCCACCAGTTCGTCGACATGGCGCTCGATCCATTCGAGAAACGCCAGGTCGCGAATCAGGCCGTACTTGATCACCTCGGCCAGGCCGGCGCTCAATTCCCGATCCGGCAGGGTTCCCAGGGTGGCGGTATCCGCC
>DATMWM010000131.1:0-5176 GCA_035562535.1 Rhodocyclaceae bacterium
CGTCGAAGGCGAGCGCCTCGGCGCGCTGCGCGCCGAGGCGCTCGCCTTCGACGCCGGCGCGCCCGGCGTCACCACGATAGTCCATGCCCTCGTCGTGCCCGAGTTCTGGGCCGGCATGCAGGGCGACGACTGGCTGAACAACGCCTCGACCCGCGACGTGTTCGCGCGCTATCTGGAGGGCCGGATCGCCGAGGAGAACGCCGAGCAGATCCGGGCGCTGGAGGCGCGCTGTGCGGAGGGCGGCTTCGACTACCGGCCGGTGCTGCGGCTGGGCGATCCGGCGCAGTGCGTGGTCGACATCGCCCGCGAGGAACGGGCGGAACTGGTCGTGATCGGTCCGCCGCGCGCAAGGGGCGAGCCCGGCTACCGCTCGCGGATGGTGCTGGACACCCTGGCCCGGGAACTGCCCTGCCCGCTGCTGATCGCGCGGTGAGCCCGCCCCCGCCCGACGCCGGGGACGATGCCGCCTGGGTCAAGGTCGAGATGCCGCTACCGCCGCCGGCGCTGCACGCGTTCCTCGCGGACATCGAGCGCCTGTACCGCATCAATCCGTGGCTGGAAATCGATCGGTTCGAGCGGCGATCCGATGGCGTCTTCCGGCTCGCCGGCCGCAACCTGTCGAACGAGCAGGCGGTGGATGTCGCCGTCAGCCTGGTCGAGAACCAGCCGGGGCGCAGCCTGGTCCTGCGCTACGACGGCGGCATCAAGCGCGAGACCCGCTGCGAGATTGAACCGGCCGGCGCCGGCTCGGTGCTGACGATCACCGAGACCTACGACACCCCGCCGCCCGAGGAACGCGAGGCGCGCCTGAAGGAGGTGGATCGAAGCCTGGTGCCCTGGGCGGCGGCGCTGCGCGCCTTCCTGCTGCACGGCGCGCGCTGGGGCCGGCTGCCGGGCTACCGGCTCTACATGCGGCGCGTCTGGCTCCCGATGACACCAAAGCAGCGCCGCATCACCCGGCTGATCGTGTGGACCACGGCGATCGAGTTCGTGGTGTTCCTGTTCGTCTTCGCCATCTTCTGGAACGAGGCCGGCCGCGGCTGATCGGCCGGGCGCCCGCCGGCACCGGCACGCCGCGAACCGGTCCAAGCAGCATGAAGCGCAACGATCCGCACCCCGATCCGTTCCCTTCGGACAGGCTGCCCGACCCGCCGCAGCGCGGCCGTGGCGCCGCCGGCAAGCCGGACGGCCGCTTCGAGGCCTGGTCGCGGGAGGGCGCGGACGACGGCTGGGGCACGGCCGCCGAGCCGGCGCCGGTGACCACGACCTTCATGGTGGATACCAGCCGCAGCGTGATCTCGCGCAACGATTCGCCGGACATCCCGTTCGACCAGTCGGTGAACCCCTACCGGGGCTGCGAGCACGGCTGCCCCTACTGCTACGCCCGGCCGACCCACGCCTACCTGGGCCTGTCGCCCGGACTGGACTTCGAGACGCGCATCGCCTACAAGCCGGAGGCCGCGCGGCAGTTGCGCGACGAACTGGCGCGGCCCGGTTATCGCTGCAGCCCGATCACGCTCGGGGCGAACACCGATCCCTACCAGCCCGTGGAGCGCCGGCTCGGGATCACCCGCGAAATCCTGGAGGTGCTGAGCGAGACCCGCCATCCGGTGACCGTGGTGACCAAGTCGGCGCTGGTCGAGCGCGACGCGGATCTGCTGGCCGATCTGGCCCGCGACGGCCTTGCCGAGGTGCTGCTCTCGGTGACCACGCTGGACGAGGACCTGGCCCGCTGGCTGGAACCAAGGGCGGGACGGCCGCGCAGGCGGCTCGCGGCGATGAGAGCGCTCGCGGACGCCGGCGTGCCGACCGGCGTGCTGTTCGCGCCGCTGATCCCCGGGCTGAACGACCACGAGATGGAAGCGGTGCTCGCTGCGGCGCGCGAGGCCGGCGCGCAGGACGCCGGCTGGGTGCTGCTGCGCCTGCCGCTGGAGGTGGAGGCACTGTTCCGCGACTGGCTGGAGCGCCACGAACCCGGCCGGGCCGGGCGGGTGTTCAGCCTGCTGCGCCAGATGCGCGGCGGCCGCGCCAACGACCCGCGCTTCGGCCATCGGATGCGCGGCGAAGGTCCGCTCGCCGAGATCCACCGCCGCCGCTTCGAACTCGCCTGCGCCCGGCTGGGCCTGAACCGTACGCGGCGCAGCCTGGACTGCAGCCGCTTCACCCCGCCCGCGGTCTCCGGCCGGCAGCTCGGGCTGTTCTGATTGGGCAGGGCCTTTGCCCCGCGGCGGAGCCTCGCAAACCTTGACTGCCCGGGTGTGATTGCGATTGCGTATCCGTCCGGATACACTGGGGCCGGTGATCACTTTCCTTCGCACGGAGCAGTTCGATGCCTGGCTTTGCGGCCTCAGGGACAAGTTGGGGCGGGCGCGCATCCTCCATCGCATCCGGTCGGCGGAGTACGGTAATTTCGGCGACTGCGAACCGGTTGGAGACGGCGTTTCGGAGATGCGGATTCACGTGGGCCCCGGCTACCGTGTCTACTTCACCCGGCGCGGACAGGTCGTCTATCTGCTTCTGCTGGGCGGCGACAAGGCTTCCCAGACTCGAGACATCAGGCGCGCCCGCGAAATGGCGCGGGCACTGGAACGGGAGTAATCCATGAACAAGCTCGTACCCTTCGATGCCGCCGACTACCTGGACGACGAGGAAACCATCGCCGAATACCTGACGGCCGCGCTGGAGGATCCGAATCCCGACGTGTTCCTGGCTGCCGTACGCGACGTGGCTCGCGCGCGCGGGATCACCCAACTCGCGAGAGATGCCGGGCTCGGACGGGAAAGCCTCTACAAGGCCTTGAGCCCGGGCGCGAAGCCGCGTTACGACACCATCCTGAAACTGTTGAACGCCCTGGGCGTCAAGCTCTCGGTCTCCGCCACCCATCCGTAAGGGAATCGGCAACGCTTCTCCACCTACGGCGTTCCGAAACCGGGCGCCGCCCGCTCAGAGCGTCCCGAAAACCATCATCAGCGCCACCAGCAGGGTGGCGATCAGCGCATTCTTGGTCAGCACGTAGAGCGTCATTCGCCAGGGGCGGGCGCGGCGGCGGATGCGGCGCAGCAGCGGGCCTTCCTTGAGCCAGGGCTTGCAGGCCAGCCGCACGCCGAGTTCGAAGAAACTCCAGGCCGCCCACCAGCCGAGCACCACCGCCAGCGGCAGGTTGCCGAGCAGCCCGAGCACCCAGACCACCGTGACCGCCACGGCGAAGCCGATCACCGCCGCCTGCTGGCCGCGGCTGCGCTGGCCGAAGCGCATGCTCCAGGGGAAGACATGGTCCTTCGCCTCGTCCCAGAGGTGGTCGTAGGCGTCCGGCGGGCGCGCGGGCGCCGCAGCGGCAACGGTTTCCGTCTTGGCGCCTTCGGACTTCATCCTGGTTTTCGGGGTTCCCTGCGGTTGCTGGCGGGCGCATCTTACCCCGGATGCGTTCCGGATTCATGACGCGGCGCTCCGGGCCGCCTCGCCGGGCTAGAATGCGGGGCTGTCCCATCCTCCGGCCAGAACCATGAACATCGCCGGCCTTTCCGTCGAACAGGCGCTCGCCAGCGTCAACAGTTCCGCCTACGGTCTGTCCTCCGCCGAGGCCGGGCGGCGGCTGCGCGAGTTCGGTCCGAACCGCATCGAGAAGGTGCGCGGGCTGCCGATGTGGCTGCGTTTCCTGAAGGAATTCAGCCACCTCTTCGCCTTGATCCTGTGGGTCGCCGCCGGGCTGGCCTTCTTCGCCGAGCACGAGCAGCCCGGCCAGGGCATGGCGGAACTCGGCTTCGCGATCATCGGCGTGATCGTCATCAACGGGGTGTTCTCCTTCTGGCAGGAGTACCGCGCCGAGCGCGCGCTGGCCGCCCTGCGCCGCCTGCTGCCGCGCCAGGTCAAGGTGCTGCGCGACGGCAAGATGCGCACCGTGCGCGCCGAGCGCCTGGTGCCCGGCGACATCGTCCTGCTGGTCGAGGGCGACGACGTGCCGGCCGACTGCCGCGTAGTCGAGGCCTACTCGGTGCGCGTGAATCTCGCCACCCTGACCGGCGAGTCGGTGGCCAGGATGCGCACCGCCGAGCCGCATTCCGAGGCCTCGGCGGTGGCCGCCCGCAACCTGCTGCTCGCCGGCACCTCGCTGATGTCCGGCGAGGCGCGCGCCGTGGTCTATTGCACCGGGATGAAGACCGAGTTCGGCCGCATCGCCCACCTGACCCAGACCACCGGCGAGGCCACCTCGCCGCTGCAGCGGGAGATCGCGCGCCTGTCGCGCATCGTGGCCTTCCTCGCCACCGCGCTGGGCGTGGGCTTCTTCTTCATCGGCCAGGCGGTCGGGCTGTCGTTCTGGGAAAGCTTCATGTTCGGCATCGGCATCATCGTCGCCAACGTGCCCGAGGGGCTGATGCCCACCGTGACCCTGTCGCTCGCCATGGCCACCCAGCGCATGGCCAGGCGCAATGCACTGGTGCGCCACCTGCCCGCGGTGGAGACGCTGGGCTCGACCACGGTGATCCTGTCGGACAAGACCGGCACGCTCACGCGCAACCACATGACGCTGCGGCGGATCTACGCCGGCGGCGCCTACTTCGCGCCGGACCAGTTCGCCCTGGACGCCTCGCTGCCGCCGCGCCACTCCCCGCTGCTGCAGGGCATGCGGGTGTGCAACAACGTCAATCCGACCGAGCGCAACGGGCGGCCGGGCTGGCTGGGCGATCCGATGGAGGTGGCGCTGGTCGAGTTCGCCCACCGCTTCGCCGCGGAGGACGCCGACGTCCGCCTGGTCTCCGAGATTCCCTTCGACAGCGACCGCCGGCGCATGTCGGTGATCTGCCGCAGCGACGGCGCGCTGCTGCTCCACTGCAAGGGCGCGCTGGAATCCCTGCTCGCCGTGGCCACCCATGTTGACCATGGTCCGAAGCTGCGGCCGCTCGACGAGGCGGAGCGCCGCGAGCTGCTGCGCGCCCAGGACCGCATGGCGCGCGACGGCCTGCGCGTGCTGGCCTTCGCCTACCGGCTGCTGGTGCGCCCCGAGGACGCGGCCGAGGCCGGGCTGGTGATCTGCGGGCTGGCCGGCATCGAGGACCCGCCGCGCCCCGAGGTACCCGCCGCGATCGGCCGCTGCCATGACGCGGGCATCCGCGTGATCATGGTCACCGGCGACCACCCGAGCACCGCGCTCGCGGTGGGCAGGGAGATCGGGCTGATC
>DATMWM010000132.1:0-10106 GCA_035562535.1 Rhodocyclaceae bacterium
CTTGCGTAGACTGCGGCATGGACTACGTGCTGACCGATCATGCCCGAAAGCGAATCGCGCGCCGGGACATCCGTATCGAATGGATTCAGGCGGCGCTCGACCATCCGGCCCGGACGGAGAACGACGCAACCGATCCAAACCTGGCCCATGCCCTTCGACCGGTTGGCGAGCGTGGCTTCCGGGTGCTGCGGGTGATCTTCAACGAGACGGTCACGCCGGTCGCGATCGTGACCGCATACTTCGACGATACGGTGAAAGACCTATGAAACTCGAATTCGACCCGATCGCCGATGCCGCCTATCTCGAACTTCAGGCCGGAGAGGTGGTTGTGTCTCGGGAAATTGAAGCGGGGATAATCGCCGATTTCGACGCGGAGGGGCATATCGTCGGAATCGAAATCCTCCATGTGAGCAAGCGTGGCACTGCGCCGGTGCCCCTCAGGGACGCGGCATAAGGCAACGGGGGAGAGTCGCTGAACGGAGCGGTGTCGGGTCCGGCTTGAAGCAGGCGCTGCGCGGCCGGGTTTGTTGCCATGCAGCAGCGCGACGCAATGAAGTTCGATTCACAAGGTGAGGAAAATGATGGCAATTGGAACGGTAGGCATCATCGGTGCAGGCACCATGGGCAACGGCATCGCGCAGGCCTGCGCGGCCGCCGGTCTCTCGGCGATCATGCTGGATATCGACCAGGCGGCGGTCGACCGCGGCATCAAGGCGGTCACGGGCAGCCTGGACCGGCTGGTGAAGAAGGAGAAGATCAGTGCCGAGGACAAGTCCGCGATCCTCGCCCGCATCCGCGGCACCACGGCCCAGGCGGACCTCGCGGGCGCCGACCTGGTCATTGAGGCGGCGACCGAGAACCTGGACCTCAAGCTCAAGCTGATTAAGCAGATCGACGCGCTGCTGCCGCCGGCAGCGATCCTGGCCTCGAACACCTCCTCGATCTCGATCACCCGGCTGGCGGCGGCCACCGGGCGGCCGGACCGTTTTCTCGGCATGCACTTCTTCAACCCGGTGCCGATGATGGCGCTGGTCGAGATCATCCGCGGCCTGCAGACCTCGGACTCCACCCACGCCGCGGTCGAGGACTTGGCGAAACGGCTGGGCAAGACGCCGATCACGGTGAAGAACAATCCCGGCTTCGTGGTCAACCGCCTGCTGATCCCGATGATCAACGAGGCCGCCTTCGTGCTGGCCGAGGGCCTTGCCTCGGCCCAGGAGATCGACGACGGCATGAAGCTCGGCTGCAACCATCCGATCGGACCCCTGGCGCTGGCGGACCTGATCGGCCTGGACACCTGCCTGGCGGTGATGGAAGTGTTCTACGACCAGTTCGCCGACTCCAAGTACCGCCCCTGCCCGCTGCTCAAGGAAATGGTGGCGGCGGGCTACCTGGGCCGCAAGAGCGGCCGCGGATTCTACAGCTACCAATGATCGGCTAGAATCCGCCGACTACGCGACGCGCGCCGCGCCATCGAGCCGGCGCGCGCCCCGCCAAGAGGGCCCGGTCGCGGACGAGCAGTGCAGGAGTGGAGGAGACATTGGCTGCACCCGACGCCGGTTCCCAGGCACTGGACACCTTCCCCAGGCTGCTGCTGCACCATGCCCGCACGCGCGGCGGCGAGACCGCCATGCGCGAGAAGGATCTGGGGATCTGGCAGGCCTGGAACTGGGCGCAGGTCGCCGCGGAGGTGCGGGCGATCGCCTGCGGGCTGGCCGAGATCGGCTTCAGGCGCGGCGACAACCTGGCGATCATCGGCGACAACCGCCCCCGGCTGTACTGGTCGATGTGCGCGGCGCAGTGCCTGGGCGGCGTGCCGGTGCCGATGTACCAGGACGCGGTGGCGCAGGAGATGGAGTTCGTGCTGCAGGACTCCGAGATCCGCTACGCCGTGGTCGAGGATCAGGAGCAGGTCGACAAGCTGCTCGAGATCAGGGAGCGCTGCCCCAAGCTCGAGCACATCCTCTTCGACGACCCGCGCGGCATGCGCCACTACCGGCAGACCTTCCTGCAGAGCCTGGACGAGGTCCAGGAGATGGGGCGCATCCACGACCGCAACCAGCCCGAGTTCCTGGATGCCGAGATCGCCATGGGTCGCGCCGACGATACCGGGATCATGCTCTACACCTCGGGGACAACCGGGAAGCCGAAGGGCGTGTGCCAGACCCACGCGGCCTTCATCGCGGCGGCAACCGGCGGCGTAGGCTTCGACCGGCTCGGGCCGCGGGACGAGGTGCTGTCCTACCTGCCGATGGCCTGGGTCGGCGATCACCTGTTTTCCTACGCCCAGGCGCTGGTGGCCGGCTTCACGATCAACTGCCCGGAGTCGGGCGACACCGTGATGACCGACCTGCGCGAGATCGGCCCGACCTTCTACTTCGCGCCGCCGCGGGTGTTCGAGAACCTGCTCACCCAGGTGATGATCCGCATGGAGGACGCCGGCGCGATCAAGCGCGGCCTGTTCCGCTATTTCATGGAAGTGGCCCGGCGCTGCGGCGCCGAGATCCTGGACGGCAAGCCGGTTTCCGCGGCCGACCGCCTGCTCTACGCGCTGGGCAAGGTGCTGATCTACGGGCCGCTGAAGAACGTGCTCGGCATGAGCCGCATCCGCGTGGCCTACACCGCCGGGGCGGCGATCGGCCCGGACCTGTTCCGCTTCTACCGCTCGATCGGCGTGAACCTCAAGCAGCTCTACGGCCAGACGGAGACCTGCGCCTATGTCTGCCTGCAGCCGGACGGCCAGATCAAGCTGGACTCGGTCGGCAAGCCGGCGCCGGGGGTGGAGGTGAAGATCGCGGACAACCGCGAGGTCTTGGTGCGCGGGCCGATGCTGCTCAAGGAGTACTACAAGCGGCCGGACGCCACGGCCGAGTCGATCGACGGCGAGGGCTACCTGCACACCGGGGACGCCGGCTTCTTCGACGAGGACGGCCATCTCAAGATCATCGACCGCGCCAAGGACGTCGGCAAGCTTGCCAACGGCGCGATGTTCGCGCCCAACTACATCGAGAACAAGCTCAAGTTCTTTCAGTACATCAAGGAGGCGGTGGCCTTCGGTCACGACCGCGACCGTGTCTGCGCCTTCCTCAACATCGACATGGGCGCGGTCGGCAACTGGGCGGAGCGGCGCGGCATCGCCTATTCCGGCTATACCGACCTGGCGCAGAAGACCGAGGTCTACCAGCTGATCCAGGAATGCGTCGAGAAGGTGAACGCCGACCTGGCGCACGATGGGCTGCTGGCCGACTCGCAGGTGCACCGCTTCCTGATCCTGCACAAGGAACTCGACCCGGATGACGACGAGCTGACGCGCACGCGCAAGGTCCGCCGCGGCTTCGTCGCCGAGAAGTACGCGGTGCTGGTCGATGCGCTGTATGCCGGAAAGCAGTCGCAGTTCATCGAGACCCAGGTGCGTTTCGAGGACGGGCGCACCGGCAAGGTGGCGGCCGACCTGGTCATCCGCGACTGCAAGACCGTGGCGCCGATGCGCGAGGCCGCCTGAGCATGGCCGAGCGCGCCAGCGGCGAGGTCATCATCGATCTGCGCGGCATCTCGCTGCGCTTCGGCGGGGTCAAGGCGCTCACCGACATCAGCTTCGACGTGCGCGAGCACGAGATCCGCGCGATCATCGGCCCGAACGGCGCGGGCAAGAGCTCGATGCTGAACGTGATCAACGGCGTGTATCACCCTCAGGAAGGCACGATCGTCTTTCGCGGCGAGACCCGCCAGAAGATGAACACGCACGCGGCGGCGCGCCAGGGCATAGGACGCACCTTCCAGAATATCGCGCTGTTCAAGGGCATGAGCGTGCTGGACAACCTGATGACCGGGCGCAACCTGAAGATCCGCAGCAACTTCCTGCTGCAGGCGCTCTACGTGGGTCCGGCCCGGCGGGAAGAGCTGGAGCAGCGGCGCAAGGTGGAGGAGATCATCGACTTCCTGGAGATCCAGCACATCCGCAAGACCCCGGTCGGGCGCCTGCCTTACGGGCTGCAGAAGCGGGTGGAACTCGGCCGGGCGCTGGCCATGGAGCCCACGGTGCTGCTGCTCGACGAGCCGATGGCCGGCATGAACGTCGAGGAAAAGCAGGACATGTGCCGCTTCATCCTGGACGTGAACGACCAGTTGGGCACCACCATCGTGCTGATCGAGCACGACATGGGCGTGGTGATGGACATCTCGGACCGGGTGGTGGTGCTCGACTACGGCAGGAAGATCGCCGACGGCACGCCGGACGAGGTGAAGCGCAACCCGGACGTGATCGCGGCGTATCTGGGAACAGCACATTGACAGGATCGAGGATTGAGGATCGAGGATTGAGCAAAGGCAAAACCTTGAGTAAAGGCAAAACCATGTGGAAGGACGCTCGGTCCGCGGTCCTGGATCTTTCTCGATCCTCGATCCTCGATCCTCGATCCTCAATCCTGAAAAAATGCAATTCTTCTTCGAAGTCCTGATCGGCGGCCTGCTCTCGGGGGTGATGTATGCCCTGGTGGCGCTCGGCTTCGTGCTGATCTACAAGGCTTCGGGGGTGTTCAACTTCGCCCAGGGGGCGATGGTGTTCATCGCGGCGCTGACCTTCGTCGGCTTCCGCGAACTGCTGCCGCGCTGGCTTGGGCTGGATCCCGACTCGGCGGCGGTGTTCTGGATCGCGCTGCTGCTGGCGCTGCTGACCATGGTGCTGCTCGGCATCGCCACCGAGCGGGTGGTGCTGCGGCCCTTGGTCAACCAGCCGCAGATCACCCTGTTTATGGCTACCATCGGGCTGACCTTCTTCATCGAGGGGCTGGCCCAGGGCGTGTGGGGCGCCAACGTGCGCGGCCTGGAACTGGGCATCCAGGACGAGCCGATCGGCTGGATCATGGACTCGACCGGCATCGGCATCTCCAAGTTCGACCTGTTCGCCGCCGGCATCTCGGCGGTGCTGGTGGCGGTGCTCGCGGCGTTCTTCCAGTGGACGCGGGTCGGACGGGCGCTGCGTGCCGTGGCCGACGACCACCAGGCGGCGCTGGCGATCGGCATCCCGCTGCAGCACATCTGGCGCATCGTCTGGGCCGTTGCCGGTTTCGTCGCGCTGGTGGCGGGACTGATCTGGGGCGCGCGCAACGGCGTGCAGTTCGCGCTCACCTTCACCGCGCTGAAGGCGCTGCCGGTGCTGATCCTGGGCGGCTTCACCTCGGTGCCCGGGGCGATCGTCGGCGGGCTGATCATCGGCGCCAGCGAGAAGCTCGCCGAGGTGTATCTCGGGCCGCACGTCGGCGGCGGCATCGAGTCCTGGTTCGCCTACGTGGTGGCGCTGCTGTTCCTGCTGGTGCGGCCCGAGGGGCTGTTCGGCGAGCGGCACATCGATCGCGTCTAGCCTGACAGCCCGGAAAAAACCATGCTCTACAGGGAAGCCGGACAGTTCAAGGCCAGTTACCGGGAAGACCAGCAGATCTTCCCGATCCGCCAGGACCGCATCGCCTTCGCGGTGCTGCTGGCCGTCTTCTATCTTGTGGTGCCCTTCGTCGCCGACGAGTACTGGCTGAAGGCGATCCTGATCCCCACGCTGATCTTCGCGCTGGCGGCGATCGGCCTGAACATACTCACCGGCTATGCCGGCCAGCTCTCGCTCGGCTCGGCGGCGTTCATGGCGGTGGGCGCCTTCGCCGCCTACAACTTCATGCTGCGCGTGCCGGGCATGCCGATCCTGGCGGCCATGGCACTGGGCGGGGTGACCGCCGCCGGGGTCGGCGTGCTGTTCGGGCTGCCCTCGCTGCGCATCAAGGGCTTCTACCTGGCGGTGGCCACGCTGGCGGCGCAGTTCTTCATCGTCTGGCTGCTCACCAAGGTGCCATGGTTCTCGAACTACAGCTCCTCCGGGGTGATCACCGCGCAGCAGGTGGAGATCCTCGGCTACGTCTTCGAGACGCC
Organism: Rhodocyclaceae bacterium; assembly: GCA_035562535.1. Lineage (GTDB taxonomy): Bacteria > Pseudomonadota > Gammaproteobacteria > Burkholderiales > Rhodocyclaceae > DATMWM01. The sequence goes on from DATMWM010000132.1 coordinate 5,914, forward strand.
CGAGAGCAAGTACCTGCTCACCCTGGCGATCGTGACCGTGCTGGCGCTGGCCGCCAAGAACATGGTGCGCAGCTCGATCGGCCGGGCCTGGATGGCGGTGCGCGACATGGATGTGGCCGCCGAGGTGATCGGCATCCGCCTGATGCACACCAAGCTGATGGCCTTCGCGGTGAGTTCCTTCTACTGCGGGGTGGCCGGCGCGCTCTACGCCTACACCTACCTGGGAACCGTCGAGCCGGAGGGCTTCAACCTGGATCTGTCGTTCCGCATCCTGTTCATGATCATCATCGGCGGCGTGGGCAGCATACTCGGCTCGATCCTCGGCGCGGCCTTCATCGTGCTTCTGCCGATCTTCCTGGACAACGTGATCCCGCACCTGTTCGCCGGCGCGCTGCCGCAGAGCCTGACCTCGAACCTGCAGTTGATCGTCTTCGGCGCGCTGATCATCTTCTTCCTGATCGTCGAGCCGCACGGGCTGGCGCGGCTGTGGCAGATCGGCAAGGAGAAGCTGCGGCTGTGGCCGTTCCCGCATTGAAGTCCGCAACAACGATTCCGACCGGATCGGAGCACCATCGAAAGGAGGAGGTTGTAGCCATGAGGAGACAAAGCATGAACACGATCAGGATGGCCTTCGCCGCGTTCGCGGTCTCGGCCGCGTCCCTGGGCGCGCAGCCGGCTTTCGCCCAGGCCAACGAGCAGTTCATCGGCCTGCCGAGTTACCGGGTCGGGCCGTACGCCGCCGGCGGGTCGGGCATCTACGGCGGCTGGATTGACTACATGACCCTGGTCAACGAGCGCGACGGCGGCGTGAACGGCGTCAAGCTCGTCTGGGAGGAGTGCGAGACCGAGTACAACAACGCGCGCGGCGTGGAATGCTACGAGCGCCTGAAGAAGAAGGGGGCCACCGGCAATACGGTGTTCCAGCCCCTGTCCACCGGCATCACCTACTCGGTGCTGGACAAGGTGGCCCAGGACAAGATCCCGATGATCACCATCGGCTACGGCCGCACGGATGCGGCGGACGGCCGGGTGTTCCCGTATGTCTTCCCGCTGATCACCACCTACTGGTCGCAGAACACCGCCAAGATCAAGTTCATCGGCCAGAAGGAAGGCGGCATGGACAAGCTGAAGGGCAAGAAGATCGTGAATCTCTATCACGACTCGGCCTACGGCAAGGAGACCATCCCGGTGCTCGACGCCCAGGCCAAGAAGTACGGCTTCGAGGTGACCCACATCCCGGTGGCGCATCCCGGCAACGAGCAGCAGTCCCAGTGGCTGCAGATCCGCCAGATCAAGCCGGACTGGGTGATCCTGCGCGGCTGGGGCGTGATGAACCCGACCGCGCTCAAGGCCGCGGCGAAGGTCGGCTACCCGCGCGACAAGATGGTCGGCGTGTGGTGGTCCGGCGCCGAGGAGGACACCATCCCGGCGGGCGAGGCCGCCAAGGGCTTCATCGCCGCCGGCTTCAACGTCGCTGGGCAGAACTACCCGGTGGTGCAGGACATCCTCAAGGTCGTCTATGGCAAGGGCAAGGGCAACATGGAGGACAAGTCCCGCGTCGGCTCGGTCTATTACAACCGGGGCGTGGTGCACGGCATCATCACCGTCGAGGCGATCCGCAGGGCCCAGGAGAAGTTCGGCAAGGGCAAGCCGATCACCGGCGAGCAGATGCGCTGGGGCATCGAGAACCTGGCGATCGACGAGGCGCGCCTGAAGCAGCTCGGCGCCACCGGCTTCATGCCGCCGCTGAAGGTGAGCTGCGCCAACCACGAGGGCTCCGGCCTGGTCAAGTTCCAGCAGTGGGACGGCAAGCAGTGGAAGGTGATCACCGACTGGGTGGAATCCGACCAGAGCCTGGTGCGGCCTATGATCGAGGAGTCCGCCGGCAAGTACGCGAAGGAGAAGAACCTCGCGCCGCGGGACTGTTCGAAGGAAAGCTGAGGAGAACAGTCAGGAGTTAGGAGCCAGGAGTCAGGGGTAACCCCGGGCTCCGTTGACCCTTCGCTCCGCCTCCTGACCCCTCGCTCCTTACTCCTAACCCGCCGAAGGCGAACATGATCCGAGCCCAGGCCGCCGCCCAGCCCTACCTCAACATCAACAACATCGAGGTGATCTACGATCACGTGATCCTCGTGTTGAAGGGCGTGTCGCTGCAGGTCGAGCAGGGCCGCATCGTGGCCCTGCTCGGCGCCAACGGCGCGGGCAAGACCACCACGCTGAAGGCGATCTCCAACCTACTGCGCGCCGAGCGCGGCGATGTGACCAAGGGCAGCATCGAGTTCCAGGGCCGGCGCGTGGACCGGCTCTCGCCCGCGGAACTGGTCAAGCTCGGCGTCATCCAGGTGATGGAAGGCCGCCACTGCTTCCAGCACCTGACGGTGGAGGAGAACCTGCTCACCGGCGCCTACACGCGCAGCGCCTCGCGCGCCCAGGTGCGCCAGGACCTCGAGCTGGTCTATGGCTACTTCCCGCGGCTCAAGCAGAGGCGCGGCTCGCAGTCCGGCTACACCTCGGGCGGGGAGCAGCAGATGACCGCCATCGGCCGCGCGCTGATGGCCCGGCCGACCATGATCCTGCTCGACGAGCCCTCGATGGGCCTGGCGCCGCAGATCGTCGAGGAGATCTTCGAGATCGTGCGCAACCTGAACCAGAAGGAGAAGGTGAGCTTCCTGCTGGCCGAGCAGAACACCATGGTCGCGCTGCGCTTCGCCGACTTCGGCTACATCCTGGAGAACGGCCGGGTGGTGATGGAGGGCCAGGCCAGGGAGCTCGCCGGCAACGAGGACGTCAAGGAGTTCTACCTCGGGCTTTCGGGCGAGAAGCGCAAGAGCTTCCGCGACGTCAAGCACTACCGGCGCAGGAAACGGTGGCTGGCTTGAGTCCCGCGGCGACTCCGATGACCGAGTTCTACGACGCACTCGAGACACGCGATCCCGAGCAGCGCGAACGGGCACTGATGTCCCGGCTGCCGGAGCTGATCGCCCATGCCAGGGCGCGCGCGCCGGCCTGGGCCGAGCTTTACCGCGACATCGATCCGGCGGCGATTACCGGCCGTGACGCGCTTGCGCGCCTGCCGGTACTGCGCAAGTCGGAACTTCTGGAACGCCAGAAGGCCGCGCGGCCCTTCGGCGGCTTCGCCGCGACCGGCTGGGGCGAGGCGCTGCGCGTGTTCGCCTCGCCGGGGCCGCTGTACGAACCCGAAGGCGCGCGCCGCGACTACTGGCGGCTGGCGCGGGCGCTGCATGCCGCGGGGTTCCGCCGCGGCGACCTGATCCACAACTGCTTTTCCTACCATTTCACGCCGGCCGGCTCGATGCTGGAAACCGCCGCCCACGCGCTCGGCTGCACTGTGTTCCCCGGCGGCGTGGGCCAGACCGAGCAGCAGGTGCAGGCGATCGTCGATCTCAGGCCCTCGGGCTACGTAGGCACGCCCTCGTTCCTGAAGATCATCCTGGAGAAAGCGGACGAGACCGGTGCGGACGTGGCAAGCCTCGCCAAGGCGCTGGTCTCGGGCGAGGCCTTCCCGCCCTCGCTGCGCGACGGGCTGCGCGGGCGCGGCGTCGAGGGCTACCAGGCCTACGCCACGGCGGACCTCGGTCTGATCGCCTACGAAACGGTGGCCCGCGAGGGGCTGGTGCTGGACGAGGCGGTGATCCTCGAGATCGTGCGGCCGGGCACCGGCGATCCGCTGCCCGACGGGGAAGTCGGCGAGGTCGTGGTCACGGCCTTCAACCCGGACTACCCGCTGATCCGCTTCGGCACCGGCGACCTCTCGGCGGTGCTGCCCGGCGCGTCGCCCTGCGGGCGGACCAACACGCGCATCCGCGGCTGGCTGGGCCGCGCCGACCAGACGACCAAGGTGAAGGGGATGTTCGTGCATCCGTCCCAGGTCGCCGAGATCGTCAGGCGCCACCCGCAGATCGTCCGGGCGCGGCTGGTCGTGGACAATCCGGACGGCGCCGACCGCATGACCCTGCGCTGCGAGGCGGCCGAGGGCGGCGCGGCGCTGGCCGAGGCGGTGGCGGCGAGCGTCCGCGAGGCAACCAAGCTGCGCGGCGAGGTCGCCTTCTGCGCGCCGGGCAGCCTGCCGAACGACGGCAAGGTGATCGAGGACGTCCGTGACTACCGCTGAGTTCCGTTCGATCGCGGCGGGCTTGCGAAGGTTTCGGCTCGCGGTACTCCTGCTGCTGGCC